>JADGPC010000240.1 GCA_017882645.1 Streptosporangiales bacterium
AAGCCCAACACCGCCGTCCCGCAGGCCTATTACAACGCCGCCGAGGGGGTCAGGAAGCTCACGACCGAGACCGGCGCCGGGCAGTGGGGCAGCTCGCTCGCCTTCGCCTGTGCCCTGTTCGGCATCGACCTCGAGGTCTGGATGGTCCGGTCGTCCTTCGACCAGAAGCCCTACCGCAAGCTGCTGATGGAGACCTACGGCGCGACTGTCCACCCGAGCCCCTCGGACATCACCAACGCCGGGCGCGCGATCCTGGCCGAGCACCCTGATTCGACCGGCAGCCTTGGCATCGCGATCAGCGAGGCCGTCGAGGTGGCTGGCAGCAACGCCGACACCAGGTATGCGCTCGGCAGCGTGCTGAACCACGTGCTGATGCACCAGACCGTCATCGGCGAGGAAGCGCTCAAGCAGCTAGCTCAGGCCGGCGACACCCCGGATGTCATCGTGGGCTGCACCGGCGGCGGCTCCAACTTCGGCGGGCTGGCCTTCCCGTTCCTGCGCGAGAAGATGGCCGGGAAGATGAACCCGGTGATCCGGGCCGTCGAGCCGGCCGCCTGCCCGTCGTTCACCCGCGGCACCTACGCCTACGACTTCGGCGACACGGCCGGATTCACGCCGCTGCTGAAGATGCACACCCTCGGGCACGAGTTCATTCCCGACCCGATTCACGCAGGCGGACTGCGTTATCACGGCATGTCGCCGCTGCTGTCGCATATCTACGAGCTCGGCCTGATCGAGGCCGTCGCCAAGCCGCAGTCCGAATGCTTCGCGGCCGGCCTGCGGTTCGCCAGGACCGAGGGGATCGTGCCGGCCCCCGAGCCCACGCACGCCGTCGCCGCCTGCATCGAGGAGGCGCTGCGGTGCAAGGAGACCGGCGAGGAGAAGGTCATCCTGACCGCGCTGTGCGGCCACGGCCTGCTTGACCTGCAGGCCTACAGCGACTACCTGCACGGCGAGATTTCCGACCTCGCCCTGTCCGATGACGCCCTCGCCGAGGCCCTGGCTGGTCTGCCCGCCGGCGTCTAGCGCCGTCATGATCACGGAAGATTCTCGGCATCGCTGCCGATAATCTTCCGTGATCATGGAAAGCCCCACCAGCTAGCGGCGAGACCAGCCGTTCCCGGCGGGGCCGGAGGGGTCGGCTCAGGACCTGGCCTTGACCAGGGCCATGCCAAGAATTGCCCGGCGAGACACTCGCCGGTGCTGGCAACACCGCTCTGACCAGCGCATACTTCGCGACATGCTTGCATTCGCAGTCACTCTCGCGCTGGTTTTGACGCCCGCCGGCCACGCGCCAGCCACCGCGCCGTCCGGCCACCAAGCTGCCCAGGCCGCGCACGCCGCCCAGGCTGCCCAGGCCGCCTCGCCCGGCCACCCGGTCCGCCTGGTGGTCGTGACCAGCCTGCGCGACGCCGGAGCCGGCACCCTGCGTACGGCGATCCGGGCGGCGAACTCCGGCCCGCGGCAGCGAACGACCGTCATCGACTTCGCCGTCCGCGGCGTCATCAACCTCGCCAGCCCGCTGCCGCCCGTTTCCCGCCGCGTGATCATCGACGGGCGGTCCGCGCCGCGCTACCAGGCGGGGGGGCCGCCGGTCGTCGAGGTCGACTGCGCGGGCCATCGCGGGCTCCAGTTCGCCAGCGGATCCGCCGGCTCCGCGGTGCTCGGCCTCGCCGTCGACGGCGCCGTGGGTGACGGCGTCAGCCTCCGCGCGGGCCGCATCACGCTCGACGACGACTACATCGGGCTGAACCTGCGGGGCAAGCCGGACGGCAACCTCGGCAGCGGCGTCTATGTCGCTCCCTCCTCCGCACGCGACGTCATCGGCCGCAACCCGTCCGGCGCCTCAGGTGCCGTCGCGAACGTCATCTCGGGCAATCACGGCAGCGGCGTCGTCCTGGCCGGATCGTCGGGCGACACGGTGGCCGCCAACCGCATCGGCACCAACGCTTCCGGCACCGCTGCCATCCCCAACGGCCGCGACGGCCTGCGGATCGTCAGGGGCGCGCGGCGCAACGAGATCGGCGGCACGGAGTTCACCGACTCGGCGACCGGGCAGGTCAACAATCCGACTGGCGACAAGGGCACGGTGACCCCGGTCTTCGTCGTGCCGCCGCTCGGCAACCTGATCTCAGGAAACGCGGGTGCCGGAGTCTTCATCGGCAGCCACTCCAGCGGCAACGTCCTGAACGGCAACTTCATCGGCACCAGGGCCCGCGGCGACGCCAGGCTCGGCAACGGCGGCAGCGGCGTCTGGATCGATCACGCCAGCCATAACTCGCTGATCGGCTGCCGTTTCGTCAACAACCCGTTCGTCTACTACAACGTGATCAGCGGTAACGGCGGCAACGGCCTGCGCGTCACCGACTCGGCGAAGACCGTCGTGCAGGGCAACTTCCTCGGCGTCGGAGCCAACAACACCGCGATCATCGGCAACCGCCGCAACGGCATCCTGGTCGACGGATCCTCGGCCGGCACCCAGGTCGGCGGCGTGATCCCGCTCGGAAACGTCTCGGCCGGCAACCGGCGCAACGGCATCGCCGTGACCGGGACCGCCCGCGGGTTCGTGACCTTCAACACCTTCGGCGGGCTGCTGGCGTTCAAGGGCGCCGCCCCAAACGGCCGCGACGGGCTGCTCATCACCTCCACCGGCGGGAACAACCTGGCTCGCACCAACGTGTTCTCCGGCAACCGCCGCAACGGCATCGAGCTGGGCGGCGACGCCAGGGGCGTCACGATCGACCCCGACATCGCCGGCCTGACCACCAAGGGCAACGCGGCCCTGCCCAACGGTGGCGACGGCCTGCTGATCGGCGGGCACGCGCACGGCAACACTGTCGGCGGGAGCCTGCGCTCGGTCATCCCGCAGAACACCTTCTCGGCCAACGGCGGCTACGGCATCGCGATCACCGGCGCGGCGCACGGCAACCGCGTCTTCCGCAGCTTCGTCGGCACGGAGATTCTCGGCATCTCGGCGCTCGGCAACCGCCGCGGCGGCATCCTGATCGCCGGCACGGCCTGGGGCAACACGATCGGGCTGCTCCGCCCGCGCAGCGCCAGCATCATCAGCGGCAACCACGGCAACGGGGTCACGCTGCTGGCCGGAACTCGCCTGAACCGGATTGTCAGAAATCTCATCGGCATTAACAGGGCCAGGCGGCCACTGCCGAACGCAGGCCGGCCCGTCGTGGACCTCGGCCACCGGAACCTGATCCTGGGCAACCGGTTCTGACCGGCCGGTCGGAGCGGCGGCGCGAACCTCCGTCCGGCCCGGGCCAGGCGGGACGGCGGGTCAGCCTGCCTGCGGCTCGGCGAGCAGCTCGATGATCTGCTCGCCGTACCTGGCCAGCTTGGCCTCGCCGATGCCGCTGATCCGCGCCAGCTCGGCCAGCGAGGCCGGGGACTCGGCCGCGATCTGCCGGAGCGTCGCGTCGTGGAAGATCACATAGGCGGGCACGCCCTGCTCCTTCGCCGCGGCCGCGCGCCAGGTCCGCAGCCGCTCGAAGACGCCGGCCGCGGCGGCCGGCAGTTCGGCGGCTGCCTCCGCCGCCCGGCCGGTCCTGCTCACCCGCGCGGCCCGGGCGGCAGGCGCCGGCTCGTGCCGCAGCAGCACCTGCCGCTGGCCGGCCAGCACGGAACCGCTGTCCTCGGTCAGCACGAGCGTGCCGTAGTCACCCTGCACCGCCAGCAGGCCCCGGGCGAGCAGCTGGCGAGCCACGCCGCGCCACTCCTTCTCGGTCAGCTCCTCGCCGATGCCGAACACGCTCAGCGAGGCGTGGTCATGCTCGATCACCTTCGGTGTCTTACGGCCGAGCAGAATGTCGATGACCTGGCCGGCCCCGAACCGCTGGTGCCGTTCCCGGTGCAGCCGCAGCACCGCTGACAGCAGTTTCTGCGCCGCGACCGTGCCGTCCCACGTCTGGGCGGGTGACAGGCAGGTGTCGCAGTTGCCGCACGGCTCCGCCGCCTCGCCGAAGTAGCCGAGCAGCTGAGCGCGGCGGCATTCGACGGTCTCGCACAGCGCGAGCATCGCGTCCAGGTGAGCGGAGAGCCGGCGGCGATGCGCGAGGTCGCCCTCCGAGGCATCGATCAGCCTGCGCTGCAGCACGACATCGGCCAGGCCGTAGCCGAGCCACGCCGTGGCCGGCAGGCCGTCCCGCCCGGCGCGGCCAGTCTCCTGGTAGTAGCCCTCCACCGACTTCGGCAGGTCCAGGTGCGCGACGAACCGCACGTCCGGCTTGTCGATTCCCATCCCGAACGCGATCGTCGCGACCATCACCAGACCGTCCTCGCGCAGGAACCTGGCCTGGTTGGCGGTCCGGGTGCGGCCGTCAAGCCCCGCGTGATAGGGCAGCGCCGGGATCCCGTTGCGCTCCAGGAAGGCGGCTGTCTTCTCCACCGACGCGCGGGACAGGCAGTAGACGATGCCGGCGTCGCCCTGATGCTCGTTCCGCAGCAGCGTCAGCAGCTGCCGCAGCGGCTCGGCCTTCGGCTCGATCCGGTACCTGATATTCGGCCGGTCGAAGCTGGCCACGAAATGCCGGGCCGATTCCAGGTTCAGCCGGGACGCGATCTCGGCGCGAGTCGCCCTGGTCGCCGTAGCGGTCAGCGCGATCCGCGGCACCGACGGCCAGCGCTCGTGCAGCGCCGACAGCGCCAGGTAGTCGGGCCGGAAGTCGTGGCCCCACTGCGAGACGCAGTGCGCCTCGTCGATCGCGAACAGGCTGATCGCGGCGCGGTCGAGCAGCCGCAGGGTCGACTCGGCCCGCAGCCGCTCCGGCGCCAGGTACAGCAGGTCCAGGTCGCCGGCCAGGAAGTCGGCCTCCATCGCCCGGCGCTGGCCAGCGTCCTGGGTCGAGTTGAGGAAGCCGGCCCTGACCCCGAGCGCTCGCAGCGCGTCGACCTGGTCTTGCATCAGGGCGATCAGCGGCGAGATGACCACGCCGGTTCCCGGGCGGATCAGCGCCGGGATCTGGTAGCACAGCGACTTGCCGCCGCCGGTCGGCATCAGCACGAGCGCGTCGCCGCCGCCGATGACGTGCTCGATGACCTCCTGCTGGGCGCCCAGGAACGAGTCGTAGCCGAAGACGCGGCGCAGGACGCCGGCCGCACCGCCCGGATCCTGGCCGGCTGTCGGGGACGTCACCGCGCCAGTGGTCACCGCGTCAGTGTAGGACGCGCCGCCGACGGCGGCGGCCGGACCGGCTGCCGGAGGGCGGAACCGCCGTGCCCGGCTGGGCGTCCAAGAGGCATGCGACCACGTATGCGGTGCGCGCCGGGCACGCTCCTGCTGGCCGCGGGCGCGGCTGTGGCGGTGGCAGGCTGTGCTGCTGCGCAGCCGACGACCGGACCGGCGACGGCGGCGGCGCGGCCGACGTCACTGACGCCCAAGGAGCGGGCCGTCACCGATGCGGCGGCCATTCTCAAGGCGTTTGTCGTGCCCCCGGCCGCGGAGCGGCTGCGGACGGCACCGGATGCCCTGAAGGT
This sequence comes from Streptosporangiales bacterium, assembly GCA_017882645.1. GTDB lineage: Bacteria > Actinomycetota > Actinomycetes > Streptosporangiales > Streptosporangiaceae > Chersky-822. Next base: position 5,488 of record JADGPC010000240.1, read on the forward strand.
CCCGATCACCACCGTCGTCTCCACCTCCCTGGTGGACGACGTAGGGTTCTGGCAGGTGTCCGGCCAGCCGCAGGCCGTACTGGCCTGGGAGCGGGCGCACCTGCCCCGCCGTTTCACGCCGGAAGACGCCGACTTCGGGCCGCCGTCATGGGACCGCACGTTCTCGCTGTCTCCGATTCCCGGCGTGCTGAACGCCCGGGACCTGGTCGTCGAGGTGACCGGGGCGGGCAGCGGGCAGACTGCGATCCGGGTGGACGCCCAGGTGAGCTGGCAGCCGCGCCGGCCGGCTCTCGACCGGGTGCCGTCCGCCGCCCGCGTGGTCACGATCACCCGGCTGCCCAGCCTGGACAGGCAAGCCGGCCGCCCCCCGGCGCCGGTCACGATCACCGACCTGGCGGTCGTCCGGCGGCTCGCCGCGCTGGTCGACAGCCTCCAGCTGTCCACGATCGGCCCGGGCGCCTCCTGCCCGGCGCCCTTCGGCGGCGGGATCAGGCTGACGTTCCTCGCCAGGACCGCCGGCCGACCGCTCGCGGTCGCGCAAGGCCCGGCCGCCTGCGGGACCGTGGAGTTCAGCGTCGGCGGCAAGCTGCAGCCCTCGCTCCAGCTCACGGAGTCGTTCATCCCGCAGGTCCTCAAGCTCGCCGGCCTGCGCTGGACTATCCGGTAGGGCGCACCGGGCGCCGCTGCCGGCGGTTGACCGCGCCGCGATAATCTCCTCGCCTAGGGATGGGGGCACCATGGGTGAAAGTCAGCAGGTCAGCCGGGACTCCGGCCCGGCCGTCGTGGACGCCGGGCGGCTCGGGGCCCTGATCGCCCGCGAGCGCGGCCAGTACGCGGCCGCCCATCCCGAGTCGCTGCGCGCGTTCGGCGAGGCCGGCCAGCATCTGCTCGGCGGCGTCCCGATGACCTGGATGCGGATGTGGCCAGGCGGCTTCCCGCTCTACCTGGCGACCGCGCACGGCGCGCGGCTGACCGACATCGACGGCAACATCTTCACCGACTTCTGCCTCGGCGACACGGGCGCGATGGCCGGCCACTCCCCCGCCCCGGTGCAGGCCGCGGTGGCGCAGCGGTACGGGGACCTGGGCGGGGCCACGACCATGCTCCCGACCGAGGATGCCGCCTGGGTGGCCGCCGAGCTAGCCCGCCGGTTCGGCCCGACGCACTGGAGCTTCACGCTGTCGGCCACCGATGCCAACCGGTGGGCGCTGCGGATGGTGCGGCAGCTCACCGGCAGGCCGAAGGTGCTCGTCTACTCGTACTGCTACCACGGCAGCGTCGACGAGTCATTCATCATCGCCACCCCTGACGGGCCGCGCAGCAGGCCGGGCAACACCGGCGCCCCCGTCGACCCGACGGTCACCACCAGCGTGGTCGAGTTCAACGACATTGCCGCGCTGGAGCGCGAGCTGGCCCGTGGTGACATCGCGGCCGTGCTGATGGAGCCGGCCATGACGAATATCGGCATCGTGCTGCCCGAGCCCGGCTACCTGGCGGCGGTGCGGGAGCTCACCCGCAGCCACGGCACGCTGCTGATCAACGACGAGACGCACACCTTCAGCGCGGGTCCCGGCGGCTGCACGCGTGCCTGGCAGCTCGATCCCGACATCGTCACGATCGGGAAGTCGATCGGCGGCGGCATCCCGTGCGGGGCCTTCGGCTTCTCCGCCTCGCTGGCCGAGCAGATCCTGGCTGACGAGACCGCCGACATCGTCGACACCGGCGGCGTCGGCGGCACGCTGGCGGGCAACGCGCTGTCCGTCGCGGCGATGCGCGCGACCCTGGAGCATGTGCTCACCGATGACGCGTTCGCCGACATGATCGAGCTGGCCGACCGGTTCACCGCCGGTGCCAGAGCCGTCATCGAGAGCCGCGGCCTGCCGTGGAACATCGTCCAGCTGGGCGCCAGGGCCGAGTACCGGTTCTGCCCGCGGCCGCCGCGGTCGGGCGGCGAGTCGGACGCTGCCGCGAACGAGGCGCTCGACGAGTACCTGCACCTCTACCTGGCCAATCGCGGCGTGCTGATCACGCCGTTCCACAACATGGCGCTGATGTGCCCGGCCACGACGGACGCCGACGTCGACGCCCACACCGAGCTGTTCGCGGCCGCCGCCGACGACCTGCTCGCCTAGCCGCGCGAGCGGCGGCGCACCGGGAACAGGTAACTGCCGCGCTCGCCCCTGGGGTGCCGGGCGACCGCCGCCAAAACATCCGTCAGCTGACCGATGTCTCTTCCTGCAAGTTTCACGAGTATTTGCAATGGCATTCTCGCCTCATGAGCGCCGACCAGCCGGCTCCGGGAGAACAGGAGGAGTTTGTGGATGTCCTGGGATTAAAGGACAGTTTCTCCCGGATCGCCTCGTACGGAGACGAGGTTCCGCTCTTCTTCTATTCGGACCTGTTCATCAAGCATCCCGAGGTCAGGGACCTATTCCCGATCTCCATGAAGACCCAGCGTGAGCACCTGATCGGCGCATTAGCGCAGATCGTCGCCCAGGTCGACAGGCTGGAGGATCTCACCGTCTTCGTCCAGGGCCTCGGCCGGGACCATCGCAAGTTCGGTGCCGTCGCCGAGCACTACGAGGCGGTCGGGGACAGCCTGCTGGCCACCCTCGCGCACTTCGCTGGTGATACCTGGACGCCCGAGCTCGGCGCGGACTGGGCGGCCGCCTACGGCCTGGTCGCCAGCACCATGATCGAGGCCGCCAAGGAAGACGAGGCATCCCGGCCCGCGTTCTGGCGGGGAACGGTCCTGTCCTGCGAGCAGCGGGCCTTCGACATCACCGTGCTCCAGGTGCGGCCAGAGCCGCGGCTGGACTTCCTGCCCGGCCAGTCGGTCGCGATCGAGTCGCCGCGCCGACCGCGCCTGTGGCGGTACTACTCGATCGCGAACGCGCCGCGCGAGGACGGCACGCTCGACTTCCACGTCCGGCTGATCGACGGGGGCGCCGTGAGCATGGCGCTCACCTACGGGCAGGAGCCGGGCGGATCGCTCCGGCTGGGACCGCCGATCGGGGTCCTGACGCTCGAGGCGACCTCGGGCCGCGACATCCTCATGGTCGCCGGGAGCACCGGCCTGGCCCCGCTGAAGGCGCTGATCGAGCAGGTCGCCGCCCGGCCCGCACCGCCCAGCGTGCGGCTCTTCTTCTGCGCGCGGGCAGCGGAAGGTCTCTACGATCTTCCCAGTCTGGAGAAGATGGCCGCCGAGCATCAGTGGCTGACCGTCGTGCCGGTCGTATCGAGCGAGCTCAGGTCTCGCGGCGAGTCGGGCAGCGTGACCGATGTCGTCATGCGCGCGGGGAACTGGTCCGGGCACGATGCCTACCTGGCCGGCCCCTCGGAGATGGTGCGCGACACCGCCGCGCGGCTGACCTCGGCAGGCACGCCGCGAAGTCAGATACACATCGAGGATTTCGGGTGGAGTGAGCCATGACAGTGGCGTGGCAGCAAGAAGAGAAGCGACTGACTCCTGACGAAGTGCAGGCTGTCACCTTCCCGTTGTCCAGGATCGGGCGGCGCGGGTTCGACGAGGATCACGTGCGCGCGTTCCTGCAGGAGGTCGAGCGCGAGATCGTCACGCTGCTGAACGAGAAGGTCTCGCTGTGGAACGAGGTCGAGCGGCTTCGCAGGCGCATCATCACCGGGATGAAGCAGCCGGGCAACAACGACGGCGTCCTGTTCGGCCGGGAGGACGCCCATGTCCACGCGGTGCGGATCCTGTCGAACGCCCAGCTGACCGCCGACCGCTACGTCGCCGACGCGCAGGCCTACAGCCACCGGCTCACCGAAGAGGCCAGGAACCGCCGCGACGAGATACTCAACGAAGCGCAGCAGCATGCCGACCTGGTGCTCGAGGAGGCCTCGACCAGGGCCCGCGAGGCCGCGCTCGCGACGCTGAACGCCCCGGTGCCCAACCAGATGGAGGCGGACCGGAGTGCGCTGAAAGCCGAGCTCGCCTATCTGCGGACGTTCGGCGAGGTCTACCGCACGCACCTGCGCGCCTACACCGAGGGAATGCTGCGCAGCATTACCGAGTGGGAGCGCAGCGAGGCACGGACGATCGATCAGGCCTCATCCGAAATCGGGGGATCGTACGATCTGGGCCGGTGACCGGACGCTCCCGCACCCGGATCGAATGCTCCGGCGCCGGCGGCTGACCCTCCCGTCAGCGGCCGGCGCCGGCCTGGACGAACCGGTCGGCATAGATGTCCGCCAGCGACATTCCGGCCATGAAGAGCGCCCGGCGGATCCGGCCGACTGACCCTGCGCCGCCGCACAGGTAAGCCCGGACGCTGCCTGGCGGGCACGCCAGCGCCGCCAGCTCGGCGGCCGCCGCCGCGGCAATGTCCTCGCCGTCGGACAGCACGCAGGTCCGCCAGGACACCGCCGACCCCGGGCTGGCGGTCAGCTCTGGCGGGCACTGACGGCCCAGGTACAGCCCGTCGGGTTCGGCCGCGCCGTGGATGAGCACGACTTGTCCCGGGTGCTGGTCCGCTAAGGCGGCCCTGGCGACGGCCAGCAGCGGGGCGATCCCCGTCCCGGTGCCAGCTAGCAGCAGCGGTCCGGCCGAGTTGCCGGGCAGGTAGAAGCACTCACCCGCGGGGCTGCCCAGGCTCAGCGGCGCTCCTGGCCTGGCCCGTGCCAGCCATCCGCTCATCGCACCCGCCGGGTAGACGCGCACGTGCAATTCGATTCCCGTCCGGGCGGATTGCGCTGGCAGGCTGACGATCGAGTAGATCCTTGTTATCCCGCCCGGCCTGGACAGGGTCACGTGCTGACCGGGCTGGTAATCCAGACAGCGATCGGGCCGCACCAGGACGCGCAGCACGCCCGGTCCCATCGCGCGGGCGCTGATCAGCCGGGCGGCAGTGTGCGCGTCGTCGCCTGGCTCGGCGACGGTCAGGTCGCAGGATGGCCTGGCCAGGCAGGCCAGGAAGTACCCGGAAGCGAGCCAGGTGGCCTTGAGCCCGCGGCGCGCGTCGGGGCCGGGATCGCCGCTGACGGAGCGGATCATGCAGGCCTGGCAGGAGCCGACCCGGCAGGCCGAGGGAAGGCCGACGCCGTGGCGGGCCATCGCATCCAGGACAGACTCGCCGGGCCGGAGATCGTAAGCGCGGCCCTCGAACGTGAGCTGCATCGCGACGTCAGCGGTTGAGGACGTCGTTCCTGACGCTGTCGGCCACCGCGCCGACCTCGGACACATCGGCCTCGCTGACACCGAACGCCCGGAGCGTATCGGCGAGGTGCCCGAGGACGCCGTCGAAATGCTTGTCGTCTAGATCTGGCATTCCGGCGTGCGCGGAACGCAGATCGTCCCCCGTGTATTCATTTGGCCCGCCAAGAGCCATCGTGAGAAAGGATGCCTGCTTTGCTATCTGCCGGTCCATATCGACGTCGTCGAAGTACGGAGCGAGCAGGTCATCGGACAGTACCTTGCGGTAGAACACCTCCGTTACCGACCGGATGGCTAAGGAACCGCCGAGACGTTCATACACGCTAGTTTCTGCAGTCATAAGGTTCTGTATATATCTGTGCGATAACGGTCGCAAGCGAAACGCTCAGATCTAGGCATATTCATCAATGAATCGCCGCAACTGCCCGGGCCGGCCCGGGCCGCTGACGGCTCCGGAGAAGGCTGGCGGCGGTTCGTGGTCCGGCACCTGGCTGGCCGTCCGTGCCCAGTAGCATGGCCTAGCCCTTTGCACCCCGGCCCGAGGGAGAACGACGATGCGCTTTGCGATCAAGACGAGGCCTGAGCACCAGACCTGGGCCGAGATGCGCGAGGTGTGGCTGGCCGCCGACCAGATCGAGTTCTTCGAGTCGGCCTGGAACTGGGACCATTTCTATCCGCTCACCGGCGACCTGACAGGCCCGAACCTGGAGGGCTGGACGATGCTCGCCGCCATGGCCGAGGCGACCAGCCGGATCAGGATCGGCTGCCAGGTCAGCGGGATGATCTACCGTCACCCGGCGGTGCTGGCGAACATGGCGGCCGCGGTGGACATCATCTCGGCCGGCCGGCTCGAACTCGGGGTCGGCGCGGGCTGGAACCAGATGGAGTGCGACGCCTACGGGATCGACCTGCCGCCCATGCGAGAGCGATTCGACCGGTTTGACGAAGGCGTCGAGGCCATCGTCGGGCTGCTGAGCGACACCACGACGACGTTCGACGGCCGGTACGTCAGGCTCACCGACGCGCGCTGCGAGCCGAAGCCGGTGCAGCGGCCCCATCCGCCGGTGGTGATCGGCGGCCGGGGGAAGAAGAGAACCCTGCGCACGGTGGCGCGCTGGGCCCAGCAGTGGAACGCCATCACCCAGGACCCGGCCGACTGGCTGGACCTGAAGGGGGCCCTGCTCGGGCACTGCGCCGACCTCGGCCGGGATCCGGCCGAGATCACCTGCTCGGTGAACATCCGGCTGGACTCCGACACGGCGGCTGATCTGGACGCGGCCGTGAGGTCGGCGGCCGAGTACCGCGACGTCGGCGCCGACCTGGCCGTGGTCGGCCTGCCGCTGCGGGCGACGCCGCGGATTCTCGAGCCGCTCGCCGACCGGCTGGCAGCGCTGGCCTGATGGCGCGGCAGCAGGACGACCAGGCGGCGACGGTCGAGATCTACACCGACGGCGCGTGCAGCGGCAACCCGGGCCCGGGCGGCTGGGGCGCACTGCTCAGGTACGGGTCGCACACCAGGGAGATCTGCGGCGGCGAGAGCGCCGGCACCACGAACAACCGGATGGAGCTGATGGCCGCCATCCAGGCGCTGGAAAGCCTGACCAGGCCAGCGACGATCCGCCTGCACACCGACAGCTCCTACCTGCGCAACGGCATCACCTCCTGGCTGGCCAACTGGAAGCGGAACGGCTGGCGGACCGCGGACAAGAAGCCGGTCAAGAACGCCGATCTCTGGATGCGGCTCGAGGCTGCCGTCGAGCGGCACCACGTGGTCTGGCTCTGGGTCAAGGGTCACGCCGGCGACCCTGGCAACGAGCGCGCCGACGCCCTCGCCAACCAGGGCATGCGCGAGGCCCTCGCCCGCCGCTGATCCCCCGCGCGGCCAGGCTGGCCACCCGCATCCCCGGGGCCACCGGCTTGGACAGCGACCGCAGGTAGATCACGTTCTGCTCCGGTCGGGTTGGGGGTACCGCGGCTACCGCCCGATCAGCGCCCTGAGCAGGAAACTCTCGAGGTCGACTACGACCCGTGGAACGGCATGCCGGATCCGCGGAAAATCTCCGGCGAATCATCAACATCATGATTCACATCCCCGTTTGTGCGGCACACTGTTGCTATGCAACGTCTGCATTTCCGCGAATCGCCCATAGTGTCGACATCACTACTCGTAGCTATCGGGCTTGCACTGGCCGCGTGCAGCAGCGGCGGGTCAGGTAATACCAGCACCAAGACCACCGGGCCGACCGCGCCGCCCACGTCCTCCGCGCCGGCCACCGGGTCCGCGGAGCCCACGACCGGCCAGGACGCCGTCTCAGCGATCAAGGCCAACTGGGCCACGTTCTTCAATGCCAAGACCACGACCGCGCGCCGCCTCGCCCTGCTCCAGAACGGCCAGGTGCTCGCGACGGTGATCAAGGCGCAGTCCAAGAACCCGCTCGCCGCCACGGCCACGGCGAAGGTCAGCCAGGTGACGCTGACCGGCACAAACCAGGCATCCGTGACGTACTCCATCTACGTCGGCGGTCAGGCCGCGCTGCCCGGGCAGCACGGCGTGGCGATCTACCAGAATGGCGTCTGGAAGGTCGGCCTTGTCAGCTTCTGCGCTCTGCTGCAGCTGGAAAACGCCGGCAAGACCTCCGGACTGCCTGCGGCCTGCAAGGGGTAGCTAAACCGGGGAGTGCGAGGCGGCAGGTCAGGGCGTAATCTGATCATTGACAGCCCGTTGACCGTAACGTACCGTCTCCAGCCAATTGCCGAGCGCTTTCCACGGCTCGACGGTAGCCGCTTGGGAGTAAAGCCAGATGGCCGATGCGCCACCAGAGCACGCTGGATCAGCCGACACTCCGGCCGCCGGGGTAGCCGCTGCCGCCGCTGAGGCAGCCAGCCGCGCTCCTGCCCCGCAGCCCGGTTCCCCGTCGGCTGGCCCGGCCCTCCTGAGCGAGAACAGCCAGTCCGCGGCGCTCGCGACGTTGTGCCTGGTGCTGTTCCTGACCTTCCTCGACATCACGATCGTGAGCGTCGCGCTGGCCGGGATCCAGACTGAGCTGCACGCGGGCGTCTCGTCGCTGCAGTGGGTCGTCGGCGCGTACGCGCTCACGTTCGCCGCCACGATGCTGACGTTCGGGACCCTGGGCGATCAGTTCGGCCGCAAGAAGATCATGCTGGTCGGCATCTGCGTCTTCATCGTCGGAGCGGTGATGGCCGGCGCCTCGGTCCTCGTCACCTCGGGATCGTCGGCCCTGGCGATCGTGATCGCCGGCCGGGCCGTGATGGGACTCGGAGCCGCGGCCAGCGAACCGGGCACGCTGTCCATGCTGCGCCATATCTACCCCGAGTACACGAGCAGGAACTGGGCCATCGGCGTCTGGGCCGCGGTGTCGGGCTCCGCGCTCGCGCTCGGCCCGGTCGTGGGCGGCGCGCTGGTCTACGCCTGGGGCTGGCCGTCGATCTTCTGGTTCAACGTCCTGTTCGGCCTGATAGCGCTGGTCGCGACCGTGATCGTGATCCCGGAGAACGCCGATCCCACCGGCCAGCGGATCGACCTGATCGGCGCCGTGTTCGGGGCGGTAGCGCTGGCCAGCCTCATCTTCGCGGTCATCGACGCCGAGAGTTCCGGGTTCGGCTCGACCGAGGTGATCACGCTGTTCTGCGTCAGCGCCGTCTTCGCGGCGGCGTTCTTGTGGCAGGAAAGCCGGGCCCCGCATCCGCTGCTCGATCTGCGGTTCCTGCGGATTCCGCAGTTCGCGACCCCCAACATCGTCGCCTTCTGCGCCTACTTCGCTACCTTCGCGATCTTCTTCTTCGCCGCGCTCTTCCTGGAGGAAGTGGCCGGGTACGACGGTGGCCAGATCGCCACGGTCTTCCTGCCGATGACCATCCTGATGATTCTCGCTTCGCTGCTCGCGGGACGGTGGACCGGAACGGTCGGCGTCCGCTGGGCGATCGTCGGCGGCTGCGCGGCGTTCGCCGGCGGCCTGCTCTGGACCAACGCGGTGATCAGCGCGCATCCGCCCTACCTGCCGCTGGCGGCAGCCCTCGCGCTGACCGGGATCGGCATCGGGTCGTGCGTGGTCCCGATCACCTCGTCGGTGCTGGCCACCGTTCCGCCCGAGCGATCAGGCATGGCCGCGTCGACCACGAATACCAGCCGCGAGGTCGGGGCGGTGATGGGTGTCGCCATCCTCGGGGCGATCGTCATCGGGAAGCTGCAGAGCGCGCTGGTCGCCAGCCTCACCAAGCTCGGACTCCCGAAGTACATCCAGCCGATCGTGATCAACGGCGTGCTGACCGGCCAGGAGCCCTCGGTCGGCGGCTCGTCCTCGCAGGCTCCGGCCGGCCAGGGCCTGCTGGTGCGCGAGGTCATCCACGCGACATACTCGGCGTTCCTGTCCGGCCTGCATGACGCGCTCTTCGTCTCGGCCGGGCTGGTCGCGGCGGCCGGCATCCTGACCGCCGTCACGATCACCGTCGCCAGCGAACGCGAGCGGTCAGCCAATCCCGTCGGCTAGGCCGCTGCCTAGCTCATGCGGTCAAGCTGGCGATGTCGTCCAGGTACCAGCGCAGCCGGTAGAGGCCGACGACCACTGGGTTAAGCTCGCGGCCGGTTGCCTGCCGGTAGCAGTCAACGCCCTCGTTGCGGGCGGTGGCGATCAGGGCGATGTCGCGCTCGGGCGGCGCGAGCGCCACGGTATCCCAGTCAACCAGCACTAGGCGGCCGTCCGCGGACATGATGTTGGCCGGGTGCGGCTCACCGTGGGTGATGACCAGATCCGCCCGGGCCGGGCGGGTGAACTCGATCCTTAGCAGGGCGCTTCGCGCAACCGCTCGCCGAGATCCGCGGGCGGGTCGCAGATCTCGACGACCTTGACCCGCGCCCGCGCGCCGGTCACCAGCCGGACCGACCGGCGGCGGACGCCCAGCCAGTCAGCCACGCCAGCCAGGGCGGCCTGCGTCGCCTGGCCGTCCACTGCCCGCTGCGGCACCCAGACGCCGAGCACTCGCTCGTGTCCGGGTTCGGCATGCCAGCCGCCGACCCGGGCGCGGGACGCGCCCGGATGCACCCTGATCGTGATCAGTACCCGGTCGGCCACGCCCCATTGTCCCGCCCGCCAGTGACCTCTGCGCAGCCGCCGTCCGGCCCGCTGTCCGGTCGGCCGTCCCGGTCGCGGTACCGGCCCGCGGAACCGGACCCGCCGCTATGCTCGGTCCTCGTGATCAGGGAAGCCTGCCGACCGCGACGACCGAGAATTCCCCGCGATCAGGGGCGAGCGCTAGCCGCTATCGGCGTCGCGCTGGTAGCCCTGGCGGGCTGCGGCACAACGTCCGGCGCAGCCGGCCATCCCGTGTCGCCGAGACGCACGACCGACTCGGCGGCCCCGATAGCGACGCCGTCGCCGTCGCCCTCGCCGACGCGCCGGGGACCGCTGCCCGTCGCGCCCGGTGCTGGCCGGCTGCCGCAGACGCAGGTCAAGCCCCGGACGCACGGGCGGGCGTTCCACGCGATGGTGACCGATCTGTGGCTCGCGGTCCGGGCCGGGCGGCCGTCGCTGGCCAAGCCGGCGTTCTTCCCCGTCGATGCCTACAAGCAGGTCAAGGCCATCTACGATGCCGCTGCCGACTGGCGGACGCGGCTCTGGCTGGACTTCGCTGTCGACGTGAAGGCGGCCCACCGGCTGCTCGGCGGCAGCCCCAGAGCCGCGAAACTGATCCGGGTGATCGTCCCGTCCGCCGAGGCCGTCTGGGTCGGGCCCGGCGCCTGCTACAACAAGGCCGGCTACTGGCACATCGCCAACCCTCGCGTCGTCTACCGGGTGCACGGCCAGGTCCGCTCGTTCGGCATCGCCTCGCTGATCTCCTGGCGGGGTGTCTGGTACGTCGTCCACTTCGGCGGGATCACTCGTCCCGCTGTCGGCATGGTCGACGCGCCGGCGTCCGGCCCCGGCTACGCCGGACCGCAGGGCGGCTGCTGAGTCCGGCCGACCGCCCGGCGGCCGGCGGCTCGTTCAGGTCAGACAGCCGGCAGGACCTCGGCCGCGATCAGGTCCAGATGCTCGAGATCGTCCAGGTCGAGCACCTGAAGGTAGATCCGCTCGGCGCCGAGCTCCGCGAACTGCCCGATCTTCGCGACGATCTCGTCAGGGGTACCGGCCAGCCCGCTGCGCCTGAGGTCGTCCAGCTTGCTGCCCGTCGCCGCTGCCCGTCGCTCGATCTCCGCGTCATCCCGCCCGCAGCAGACCGTCTGAGCCGCCGAGTAGATCATCGATGACTCCGGCCGACCGGCCGCCTGCACTGCGGCCCGCACCCGGTCGAACGCGGCTCGCGTCCCGTCCACGGCGTCGAAGGCGGCGTTGTACTCGTCGGCGTAGGCCGCCGCGAGCCGCGGCGTCCGCTTCTGCCCGCCGCCGCCGATGACGATCGGCGGCCTCGGCTGCTGGAGGGGCTTGGGCAGCGCCGGCGAGTCGCTCACCGAGTAGTGCTTGCCGTCGAAGGAGAATGTCTCGCCGGCCGGAGTGGTCCACAGGCCGGTGATGACGGCAAGCTGCTCCTCCATGATGGAGAACCGCTCGCCCAGCGGCGGGAAGGGCAGCCCGTAGGCGGCGTGCTCCTGGTCGAACCAGCCGGTGCCGATCCCGAGCTCGACCCGGCCGCCGCTCATCTGGTCGACCTGCGCGACGGATATGGCGAGCGGGCCAGGCGGGCGGAACGTCACCGGCGAGACCAGGGTTCCCAGCCGGATCCGGCTCGTCTGGACGGCCAGGCCGGCCAGCGTGATCCAGGCGTCTGTCGGTCCGGGCAGCCCGCTGCCCGGACCCATCTTCAGGTAATGATCGGACCGGAAGAACGCGTCGAAGCCGAGGTCCTCGGTGGCCTTGGCGATCCTGAGCAGAGTGGCGTAGTCGGCACCCTGCTGGGGCTCGGTGAAGATCCGCAGTTGCATACCCGGCATCTTGCCGCATTCGGCACCGCCAGCCTCACTCGGCCGGCGGCACCAGGATCGCCAGGGACTCGACGTGGTGGGTCATCGGGAATGCGTCGAACGCGCGCAGCCGGTCCAGTTGCCAGCCGTACCGCCCGAACTCCGCGATGTCACGAGCCAGGGTCGCCGGATCGCAGGACACGTAGCCGATCCGGCGCAGCGCAGGCTCCCCGGCAGGGCTGGGCCTGGCCTGGCCGGCGCACAGCGCCTCGATCAGGGCGCGGTCGGCGCCGGTCCGCGGCGGATCGAGCACCGCGACGGACGCGCCGTTCCGTCCGATCCGGTGCAGCACCTCGGCCGCGTCGCCCCGGTGCACCCGAGCCCAGGGCGTTGACCTGAGGTTGAACCTGGCGTCACGAACAGCCGCGGCATCGTGCTCGACGGCGACAACCCGTCCGGCCGGACCGACCGCCTCGGCGAGGACGCCCGCGAACAGGCCCGCGCCGCAGAACAGGTCGAGTGCCGTCTCGCCAGGCTCGGGCCGCAGGCCGTCCAGGACCGCCTCGGCCAGCGTGTCCGCGGCGCCAGGATGCACCTGCCAGAATCCGGCTGCCGCCACCCGCCAGTCGCGTCCGGCCGCGCGCTGGGTGAGGAACCGCGGGGCGCCGGTGTCCCGCCGGGACCCCGCTGCCTGCCGGGATCCTGGCCGGCCGGAGGGTAGCACCGCGCGCTCGCCGGTGCCTGGAGCGACCGCCACCTCGACCCACCGAGCGCCTGGCCACCTCTCGCGGGTCACGCCGGCCTCGGTGACCAGGGGATGGGCGATCAGGCAGTCGCTGACCCGCACGATCTGATGCGACCTGTGCCGGTACAGCCCAGCCTGACCGTCCTTGCCGACCGCGAACCTGACCGTGGTGCGCCAGCCGAGTCCCTCCGCATCGCCGGGCAGCGGCTCGACCGTGACGGCGCGCTCAAGGCCGGCGATCCGCCTCAGCTGCTGGCCGATCACCTGAGCCTTGATCTCGCGCTGGGCGGTCAGGCTGGCGTGCTGCCAGTCGCAGCCGCCGCAGCCGCCCGGTCCGGCGTACGGGCAGGGAGCGCTGACTCGCTCGGGCGCCGCCTGGAGAATCTCGACCGCGTCTGCACGGACGAACCTGGAGGTCGTCTGGGTGACCACGGCCCGCACCCGCTCCCCTGGCAGCGCGTGCCTGACGAAGAACACCTGGCCGGACTCCGCCCTGGCGACGCACCAGCCTCCGTGCACGGCCTCGCCGACGGTCAGGTCCAGCATGTCTCCCGGTGCCACCGACCCGGCCGTATCACCTGTCACCCGACCATGGTGCCGCCTGCCGGGCGCCATAGGTTCATGATCGTGGCGAGTTGGCCTCGCCACAGCAAGAAAAGCCACCGCGATCATGGAATGTCGATGCTCCCGGCAGGCAGGGGCGGACCCTGCGCTAGCACCACGCGCCGGCAGGGCATAACGTTCTTCAGGCACCACTGCTGCTGGAAGGATGATCATGCACATCGTGATCATGGGTTGCGGCCGGGTCGGGTCGACGCTTGCCCACATTCTTGAAGATCACGGCCACTCAGTCTCCGTCATCGACCAGGACACCGAGGCGTTCCGCAAGCTGCGGCCTGGCTTCCGCGGCAGCAAGGTCACCGGCATCGGATTTGACCGGGATGTACTGATCGAGGCCGGCATCGAGAA
>JADGPC010000241.1 GCA_017882645.1 Streptosporangiales bacterium
ACTACCTTCGGCCCGGCTGACTGCCGAGCCGAGACCGGCCGCGAGCCCTGGGCGGGCCGGCGAGTCGCCGACGACGGCACTGCCCCCTGCGCGGACGGATGCGCGGCGATCGCCGCGCCGCCGGACGGCGTCCCAGCCGGGACCAGACCGTTCGTACTCTTCCGCGCCCGCGGGATGGCCGGAATCCCGGCACCGGCCGGTGCCGGGTCCCGGGTCGGAGCTGGTGCCGGGGCCGGTGCCGTTGTCGGTGATCGCGGAAGCCTGTTGGCAGATTCTGCTGACTGGCTTCCGTGATCATGAGGCCGCGTGGCGGCGGGCGGCGCGGCGGGCTGGTTCAGGAGGGCGTGGGCGGCGAGGACGGCCGCCTCGGCGTCGGCCTGCCGATCCGGCGGGATCCAGACCGAGCCGACGACCATCCGGCCGCTGGTCAGCAGCCGCGTGTCGAGTACCACGGTGTCGATCCGGTCCAGCCTGCGCAGCGCCTCGGTGTCCATGGCCAGCACCCCGGACCTGGCCAGGTCGCGGTCCACGCGGGCGGCGAAGCCCTCCCGGCCGAGCCTGGCGGGCTTCGGGTTCGCCGTCGCGGTCGCCGCCACCATCAGGTGCGGGTCGCGGGTTGCCGCCAGTGCCGCTGCCGCGCCGGCCAGCGCCCCGGCGGCGGCCTTGCTGCTGTACGTCTCGACCGGCCCGGGCGGCAGCGGAACCGGCCGCTCCGCGCCGGCCCTGGCGGCGGGGAGCCCGCTGGCGGCTGGCTGGCCCGACAGCATCGGCTCCCGCTGCTGCCACAGATCGCGGCGCGCGCGCAGTTCGTCGAGCAGCAGCCCGCGCTGGGCGATGTCCACCACGAGCCCCAGCGGGCCCGCCGCCAGGCCTTGCGCCACGGCGTTGCCGGCCGCCAGGCTCAGATCCGTCGCGGCCCGGCCGAGCCTGCCCTCGATCGGCCGACGCAACAGCGGCGTCGACTCGACCAGCGAGAGGAGCGACGCCGCCTCGCCGATCAGCGGGTTGCTCCGCGCCAGCCGGCCGAACTGGCCGAATACGAGCTGGCCGGCCAGCCCGAGGCCGAGGCCGCCGAGGTCCGCGCCGATCGCGTACAGCTGCCGCTGGATCGGCTCGGAGTCGGCCGGATGATCAGGCCGGTCATGCGGGAAGCGCTCGTCAGAAAGGTCATGGGCGTCCTCGACGCCCTCGATGACGTCGCAGATCTCGTCGACGCCGACCTGGTCACCGTCGAACGCGACGACGACCCGGCCCGCGACGGTGTTGACCTCCGCCCACTGAACCCCGGCAACCTCCGCGAGCGCCGCTTCCAGGCCGCCCGCGGCCTGGTGGTTCTCCGGCCGGTGGATCCCCCTGACCTCGATATGAGCGCGCCCGTTGCCGACCCAGCGGCGTCGCTGCCGGCGGCCGGGCGAGATCGGCAGCCGGCTGGCGATAGCGGCCAGGACCGTGCCCGCCTGCGCGATCATGACGGTCCCTGGATGCAGGTCAGGCGGGCGCTGGCGCTAGCGGGCAGCGTGGGAGTGATCGGACGCCCTGGCGTGCCGCTCGGCGACCCAGGTGCCGGCGCCGACCAGCGCGGCGACCGGCCAGTCCACCACGCCGAGCGCTGCTACCGCCGCCAGCCCGCCCCACCAGATCACGTTGCCGCGCATGCGGGGCATCGGTATCGACGGCATCGAGATCCCGCCACGTCGTTCTGCCGGGCGCGACTCCGCGTCGCGCGGTGCTGGCCGGCGCGACTCCGCGTCGCGCGGTGCCGGCCGCGGTGCGCTCCGGCGCGAGTCCGGGCGGCGGGCGGCTGGCTTTCGCGCGGTCTGGCCGCGCTGGCCCGGAATCTGGCTCTTCTGCGCTGCGGCACTCTTGCGAGCGGCTGGACTCGACGCCATCGGTTCCCCCCGGACTGATGTGCGGACCGCTGACCGGGTACTGCTGCCCCCACGTGCCCGGCCCCTCGCTGCGGGGCCCAGATCGCGGATCCGCCTGGTCGTACTCACCTGCTGTACCCAGCCACGCAGGCGTTACCCAGCGGCCCGGCAGCGCGCCCGATGGTTTCGTTATGCAAAGTTCGTGATCAGCATGGGTATGCCTGAGGCCGATGCGGGCCGGGCAGCGGAGCCGCGGGCACGCCTGGCCAGCCAGGTTCGGGGGGACGGATTGGGATTCACGGATGCCCGGGGTGGGGCCCCGAGCAGGCCCGCGGCGACGCTGGTCGCCCTGATCCTGGTCGCGGCCGTCGCCAACCTGAACCTGTCCGTGGCCAACGTCGCCCTGCCGGCCATCGGCTCCGCGTTCGACTCGTCGCAGACCACGCTCGACCTGATCGCCGTGGGGTACTCGCTCGGACTGGCCTGCTCGGTGCTGTGGCTCGGCGCCATCGGCGACCGCTACGGACGCAAGCTCATGCTGCTGCTAGGCACGACGCTCGCGATGCCGGCCAGCCTGCTCGCCGCGTACGCCCCCAGCGACACGGTCCTCGGGCTGGCCAGGCTGTTCGGCGGGGTGGCGGCCGGCATGGCGTACCCGACCACCCTGGCCCTGATCACCGCGCTCTGGTCGGGCCCGGCGCGGACCAGGGCGATCGCGCTGTGGTCCGGTATCGGCGGCGCCCTGTCGGCACTCGGGCCGCTGGTCGCCGGCCTGCTGCTCGATCATTTCTGGTGGGGCTCGGTCTTCATCGCCTCGCTGCCGCTCGCCGTTGTCGCGCTGCTGCTGGCGTGGCGGTACGTGCCCGCGCATGTCAACGAGACGACCAGCCCGGTCGACAACCTCGGCGGAGTGCTGTCGGTCGCGGCCATCGGCGCGGCCATCCTGGCCATCAACTTCGCTCCGGTGCCGGACAAGGGCACGCTGATCCTCGGGCTGGCCCTGGTCGCCATCGCGGCCCTGGCCGCGTTCTTCTTCCGCGAGCGCCGGGGGTCCAGCCCGCTGTACGACCTGCGGATCGCCAGGCGGCGGATCTTCTGGGTGGCGGCAGCCGGCGGCGTCGTCGTCTTCGGGGCGCTGATGGGCGCCGTGTTCATCGGCCAGCAGTTCATGCAGAACGTGCTCGGCTACTCCCCGCTCATGTCAGGAGCGGCGATCCTGCCGGCCGCGGCGGCCATGGTGCTGGTCGCACCTCGATCGGCGACGCTCACCGTGTCGCGCGGGGCCAGGTTCACCCTGCTGATCGGCTACTTCTTCTGCCTGCTCGGCTTCCTCACGATGCTGCTGCTGTGGACCAGCGCCAGCCCGTACTGGCAGATCGGCCTCGGCTACGCCTTCGTCGGTATCGGCGTCGGCTTCGCCGGAACGCCTGCCTCGCACTCGCTGACCAGCTCGGTACCCGTCACCCGGGCCGGGATGGCCTCGGGAACCGCCGATCTCCAGCGCGATCTCGGGGCGGCGATCCTGCAGTCCGTCTTCGGCGCGCTGCTGACGGCCGGCTACGCGTCGGCGTTCTCGGCCACGATCGCGAACGCGCCGACGTCGACGAGAAACAAGATCAGCGTCAGCGTGCAGAACGAGCTGACGAAATCGTTCGCCAGCGCATCGGCCGTCGCCAGGAGCTACCCGAAGTACGCGAGCCAGATCACGGCGGCGGCCAGGTCGGCGTTCCTGCACGGTGATCGGTGGGCATACGCGGCAGGCGTACTGTCTGTCCTGCTTGGCGCGGCGATCGTCCGGTTCTTCTTCCCGCCCAGGCCAGGCGAGCTGCAGCTGATCGACGAGTACCAGGCGCAGGACACCGCAGCTGGCAGCGCCGGGGCTGCCGCGGCCGGAGCAGGAGGCAGCCGGGTCAGCCCGGGAGGCTCTCCAGGCTGACCCGGCTGTCGGATCCGAAACGAGAGGGACCTTCGCGTTTCTCGCGAGTCAGAGATTGCGTGGTGTCCGGACTGGCTACCGCCCGTACCCCGCGTCCTGTTGGGTCCCTCTCGTCACCTTCATCCGACCGCATCTGGGGGTGGCCGGCCAGGGTCGAACGTCAGGATCCGGACGGGACCTTCGGGCTATCAGAACCCCCGGCACCGGCCGGGCCATCCGGGTCAGCGGCCGGGC
>JADGPC010000242.1 GCA_017882645.1 Streptosporangiales bacterium
GCCGGCCAGGCTACGACCAGATCGCCCAGGGCGAGGGCGGCGTCATGTCGGTCACCGGGCCGTCACCGGACGAGCCGACGCGGGCGGGCGTGCCGATCGGCGACATCATGGCCGGCATGTACGGTGCATACGGCGTTCTGGCCGCGCTGACCGAGCGAAGCAAGACCGGGCTCGGCCAGGTCGTCAGGACCAGCCTGCTCGCCGCGGTGGTGGGGTCGCATGCGTACCACGGCACCCTGTACACCGTCGCGGGGGAGGTGCCGAAGGCGGGCGGCAACTATCACCCGTCGATCTGCCCGTACGGCCTGTACCGCGCCGCGGACGGGTTCGTCCAGATCGCCGTCGGCAACGACGCGCTCTGGCAGCGGCTGGCGCCCGCGTTCGGCCTGGACCGGCCGCAGTGGGCGCTGAACCGGAACCGGGTGCGCGATCACGACGCGGTGAACGCGGCCGTGGACGCGGCGTTCGGCCGGCACGCGGCCGCGGACGTGCTGGTCACGCTGGCGGAACTCGGGATCCCGGCGGGCAAGGTCCGCGACTTCGATGAGGTCTACTCCTGGGAGCAGACCAGGTCGCAGGGCCTGCTGATCGAGGTGGACCATGCGGCGCTCGGCCCGATCAGGCTGCCGGGGCCGCCGCTGCGGTTCGAGGCCGGCGGCCGGGAGACCGGGCGGGCTGAGCACCTGGCGCCGCCACTGCTCGACCAGCACGGCGAGGCGATCCGCCGCTGGCTAGCCGACGAGGACGGCGCGACTTAGCCGAAGCCGGGATCCGCGGCCGGCCCGCCTCGCTTGGCCGCCTCTTCCGCGACGAGTTCCTGGCTCATCTCGAACAGCACCGGGTCCATGTCGAGCTGGAACTGGCCGGCCGGCGTCTGGAGATCGACGAGCATGGCCTGCTTGCGGGATCGGCCGCCGCCGCCCTGATCAGGCAGGGTCGTCGCGGCTGCGAGCTCGACCGGACTGGCGCTGACCCCGCTGTCCGGCGCCCACATCAGACTGCCGGGCCCCAGCCGCAGCGCGCCGCTGAGCCAGTCACCTGGACCGGCCGCGGTCACCGGGCGCAGCCGGGCCGGGACCGGCGGACCGGCGGTCGGACCTGGTCCGCCGCCCGGCGAACCGGGAGCACCGGGCTGGTTGATCATCTGGCCAGGCTGAATCCAGTCGCTGGCCTGGTCTTGCTTAGGTTGCCTGCGCAGAAGTCCCATGAACGAAATGGTCGCATGCTCTGGCCGCCATGATCGTGGTGACTTTCCGGGTTATAGCGCGGTCAACCCGCCACGATCATGACGGCAACCGGAGCGGCCCGGTCGTTCTCGACATCGAGCCCCGAGGCGGCCAGGCGAGTCCCGTGAGCCAGGCAGCAGGGCACTGCCCTAGGCAGGCGGCTGCGGCGCCGCTACCGTCGGTCGGATGCGAGTGCTGATCGCCCTTGGCGGCAACGCGATGACGAGCCCGGACGGCAGCGCCAGGCCCGAGGACCAGCGGGCCGCGATCATGGTCGCGATGGAGGAGATCGCCGACATCGTGGGGTCGGGCGTTCAGGTCGTGCTGACCCACGGCAACGGCCCGCAGGTCGGGAACTTGCTGGTCAAGAACGAGATCGCCGCGCACGTGGTGCCGCCGGTGCCGCTTGACTGGTGCGGGGCGCAGACGCAGGGCACCATCGGCGTCCTGATCATGAATGCGCTCGAGACCTCGCTGGCCCGGCGCGGAGTCGTGGCGAGCAAGCCGACCGTGCTGGTGTCACGCACCCTGGTCAACGCCGACGACCCGCACTTCGCCCAGCCGAGCAAGCCGATCGGCCGGTACCTGAGCGAGGCTGAGGCAGCGAACCTGGTCGCTCACGGGCAGACCTGGCGGGACCAGGGCCAGCGGGGCTGGCGCCGGATTGTCGCCTCGCCTGAGCCCGTCGAGTGCCTCGATGCCGCCGCGGCGCATGTTCTGCTTGACGCCGGTTACACCGTGGTCTGCGCGGGCGGCGGCGGAGTTCCGGTGATCAGGAACGCCGGCGGTGCGCTCGCTGGCGTCGAGGCCGTGATCGACAAGGATCTGACGGCGGCCCTGCTGGCGCGGCAGCTAGGCGCCGGCACCATGCTGATCGCGACGGACGTGGACGCCGTGATGACCGGTTACGGCACGCCCGAGCCGAGGCCGCTCGGGGACGTCACCGTCGCGCGGCTGCGCGACCTGGCCGAGCGCGGCGAGTTCGGCAGCGGCAGCATGGGGCCGAAGGTCGATGCGGCCTGCAGGTTCGCCGCCGGCGGCGGCCGGGCGATCATCACGCACCTGAGCAAGATCGGGGAGGCTCTGTCCGGTCGTGCGGGCACCGTGGTAACACGTGACGAGACAAACTGACCATACGGATCGATAAGCTAGCGATACGAGGAGTGAGCCGTGCCCGAGCCCATTGAAGTCCGCAAGGTTCCCCTGCACAGTGTCTCGGACGCCAGCGAGCTCGCCAGGCTGATCGACGACGGGGTGATCGAAGCCGACCGGGTGATCGCGGTGATCGGGAAGACCGAGGGCAACGGCGGCGTGAACGACTACACCAGGATCCTGGCCGACCGGGCGTTCCGCGAGGTCCTGGTGGCGAAGGGAACCCGCAGCGCGGAAGACGTCAGTCAGGTCCCGATCGTGTGGTCGGGCGGGACCGACGGGGTGATCAGCCCGCACGCGACGATCTTCGCGACACTGCCCGCCGGCCAGGTCGAGCGGACCGACGAGCCACGGCTGACGATCGGGTTCGCGATGAGCGAGAAGCTGCTTCCCGAGGACATCGGCCGGGCGGCGATGATCACCAAGGTGGCTGCCGCGGTCAGGGCGGCGATGGAGCGGGCCGGGATCACCGACCCGGCGGACGTGCACTACGTGCAGACCAAGACGCCGCTGCTCACGATCCACACCATCAGGGACGCCAAGAGCCGGGGCAAGACGGTGTGGACGGAGAACACGCACGAGTCCATGGACCTGTCGAACGGCTGCACCGCGCTGGGCATCGCGGTTGCCCTCGGCGAGATCGAGATGCCGTCCGACGCCGACGTGCTGCACGACCGCGGCCTGTACTCGGCGGTCGCGTCCTGCTCATCGGGGGTCGAGCTCGACCAGGCTCAGGTGGTAGTGGCCGGCAACGCGCGCGGGGTCGGCGGCCGGTACCGGATCGGGCACTCGGTGATGCGGGACGCGCTGGATCAGGACGGGATCTGGGCCGCGATCAGGGACGCCGGCCTTGACCTGCCTGCCCGCCCGCACCCGGCGGACCTGGACGGCCGGCTGGTCAACGTGTTCCTCAAGTGCGAGGCCAGCCAGGACGGCCAGGTTCGCGGCCGCCGCAACGCGATGCTGGACGACTCCGACGTGCACTGGCACCGCCAGATCAAGGCGTGCGTGGGCGGCGTGGCCGCCGCGGTGACCGGCGACCCGGCGGTGTTCGTATCGGTATCGGCAGCTCACCAGGGACCCGACGGCGGCGGCCCGGTCGCCGCGATCGTCGACCTCGGCAGCTAAGGCGAGGCGGCGGCCGCTGTTCCCTCGGCGGCGTCTGGTTCTAGCTCGGCGACTGGCGCGTCGACCTCGCGGAATCCGGGCCAGCCATCAGCAGGCTCATGAAGGTGTTGCTCGGGCTGGGCTGGTAGTCGGCGAACGGGCCGCACGGCTCGAACCCGGCGCTGGCGTACAGCGAGCGCGCCGGGGTGAAGGCCGTCACGGTGCCGGTCTCCAGGCTCACGCGCTGGTAGCCGCGGTCTCGGGCGACCGCGATCAGGTGGTTCAGCATCGCGCGGCCGACGCCGCGCCCTCGTGCCTCCTGGACCGTGTGCATGGATTTCACCTCGCCGTGCCGCGGATCGAGCTGCTTCAGCGCTCCGACGGCCACCAGCTGACCGCCGAGCCGGTAGCTGTAGAAGGTGACGGCCGGATCGAGCAGCCCCTCGATGTCGAGCGCATGCACGTCCTGCGGCGGCGTGTGCGTATGCGCGAAGGTCAGATGGCGCTGGAGCAGCTCGCGGATATCCGCCGAGCGAGGGTCATCGACTGCGATCTCGCCGTCCGGCACAGCAGGATCCTACGTGGACGCAGGGCCGATCCTGGCCCGGTGCGGCCGGCCTGCTACTGGCCGGCCCCGGTGTAGGCGGCAGTGCACCGGTCGGCGGCCATCCTCGCGCTGGTCTCCTCGGTTCCGGCGGCGATGCTCGCATCGCGCCAGCGCTCGCTGCTCAGCGTGGTGAATTGCCGCCCGTCGGACGACACCTGCCAGGCCGCGACCCGCTGCGGATCGGCGGCGTCGCCCGACGACAGGTGGATCGTCAGGCCCATCAATGCCATATCCCAGCCGATGCCGATGGCGCCAGGACCGAACTCGGCCCAGCTCTCGTCGTCGATGTGACCGATGTGCGCGAGCTCGAGTCTCGTCCGGCCGCCGGTCTCGGGGCTCAGGCTGATCTCGATCCAGCTGACGGACCCGCCGTACTCCCAGGTTGCCGTGAAGCCCTTTGGCGGGTCGCAGCGTTCGATCGTCCCGCTGGCGTTCCCCTCGATCTGGAAGCGGCCGCCCAGGCGCAGGTCCCCGGAGACCGGCAGGAACCAGAGGCGGATGCGGTCCGGGGCGGTGCAGGCGTCCCAGAGGTCGTCGATGGTCGTGTCGTAGCTCTGGCTGATCGTCATGGTGCGGGCCTGGCCGGCCGGGAGAGCCCGCGTGCCGACCTCCCGCTGGACGGCGCTGATCTGCTGAGTTACCTCGATCATGGCGAGATCCTTTCGGTTCGTTCGTCGGTCAGAAGTGCTCGCCAGGTCCGGCGATGCGGCGCTCGCGCTTGCCGCGGGCGACCTCGGTGGCCAGCGCGTCCAGGTGCGGCGCCCAGTAACGCCGGAAGCGATCGAGCCAGGCGTCGACGTCACGCAGCGGCTCATGGCTCAGCGAGTACAGGCGTTTCGCTCCGACCGGTCGTACTGCCGCGAAGCCAGCGTCGCGGAGGACGCGCAGATGCTGTGACACAGCCGGCTGCGAGATCCCGAATTCCTGCTGGATGGCTGCGCAGACCTCGCCCGAGCTGCGCTCGGCGTCGGCGATCAGCTCGAGGATCCGGCGGCGCACGGGATCACCGAGCACCTCAAAGGCGTGCACCACGAGAAAATATCAGTACGGACTTATATAAGTCAATCTCGATATAACCGATCCAGGCGAGCGAGGAACATCGGCGGGCCGCAGATGTTGCTGGGCGAACACCTATGCGTCATCGATGAGGCTGACCAGGGCTGGGGCATTATGAGCGGATGCCGATGTTCGAGTTCGAAGGCCGCTCGCCGGCGGTCAGCCCGCAGGCGTGGATCGCTCCGACGGCCACGCTGGTCGGCGACGTGCGGGTCGAGGCCGAGGCGTCGATCTGGTACGGCGCTGTGCTCCGCGCCGACTTCGGGCCCATCATCGTCCGGCGTGGCGCCAACGTGCAGGACGGCTCGGTGCTGCACGGCGGCACCGATCCGGTCACCGAGATCGGCGAGGGTGCGACGATCGGTCACCTGTGCGTGGTGCACGGCGCCGTGATCGGCGAGGAAGCGCTGGTCGGCAACGGCGCGACCGTGCTCGACGGCGTGATCGTCGGCAAGCGCGCGCTGATCGCGGCCGCCGCCACGGTCCCGCCCGGGATGACGATCCCGGACGGGATGATGGCCGTCGGGGTCCCGGCCAGGATCGCGGGCGAGGTGACCGGAGGCGCGCTGCGCTGGGTGCAGACCAATCCGGCCACGTATCGTGACCTGGCGCGGCGGCACGCGCTGGGAGTACGACCCGTGAACGGGCCGGCGTAAGGTCGGTGCCGTGTCCAACCGGGAACTCGTGGTTCTCGGCACTGCGAGCCAGGTGCCAACCCGCCGCCGCAACCACAACGGCTACCTGCTCCGGTGGGAAGCCGACGGGATCCTGTTCGATCCCGGCGAGGGAACCCAGCGGCAGATGCAGTTCGCCGGGGTCACGGCGAGCCAGATCGGCCGGATCTGCATTACCCATTTCCACGGCGACCATTGCCTCGGCCTGCCCGGCGTCCTCCAGCGGCTGTCGCTCGATCAGGTGCCACACGTCGTCGAGGCCTATTACCCGGCCGAGAACCGCGAGGTCTTCGAGCGGCTTCGCTATGCGGCGCTGTACCGCGACGACTCGCTGCGGCTGGAAGAACGACCGGTCGGCGGGGACGGCACGGTCAGCCAGAGCCGGTCCTTCCGGCTGGAGGCCAGGCGGCTGTCGCATACCGTGCCCGCCTTCGGATACCGGCTCGCGGAGCCGGACGGGCGCCGGATGCTGCCGGACAAGCTCGCCGCGGCCGGGATCGCCGGACCTGACGTCGGGCGCCTGCAGCGCGACGGCCGGCTCCGGGCGGAGCACGGCATGGTGAGCCTCGACCAGGTCAGCGAGCCAAGACCGGGCCAGCGGTTCGCGTTCATCATGGATACCCGGCTCTGCGACGCGGTGTTCGAGCTCGCCGACCAGGCGGACCTGCTGGTCTGCGAGTCCACTTTCGCCGAGGCGGATGCCTCGCTCGCGCGCGAGTACGGGCACCTGACCGCGGGGCAGGCCGGCCGGATCGCGGCGCAGGCGCGGGCGCGGCTGCTCGTGCTCACCCACTTCTCCCAGCGCTATGACGGGGACGGCCTGCAGCGGATGGCGGATGAGGCGGCCGCCGCCTTCGGCGGCGAGGTCGTGCTCGCCAGCGATCTGGACCGGATCCCCGTTCCGCGCCGACCGGGTTAGAGCTCGCCCGCCAGCTCGGAGGTCCAGACCACGACCCGGGTCCGGTCGCCGCGGAACAGGTCGCGGGCGAACTCGAGCGGCAGGCCCGAGCGCGAGTAGGCGGTCCGCTCGACCAGCATCAGCGGCGCTCCCTCGGCGACGCCGAGCGCCTCGGCCTCGCGCACTCCCGCGCAGACCGGCTCCAGGCTCTCCCTGGCGCGGTACGGGCGCTGGCCGTACTTCTCGTCGAGCAGCTCGTACAGCGAACCGTCCAGCCGGTAGCCGATCAGGCCGGGGCACCGCTGCGCGGGGAACAGCGAGTGCTCGATCAGGATCGGCTGTCCGCCCGCGAGGCGGAGCCGCCGCACCTCGTAGACCGGGGCGCCCACGGCGATCTCCAGGGCTGCGGACGCGGCCGGGCTGGCCTGGATCTCAGCGGCGGCCAGCACCCGGGCCCCGGCGACGAGACCGTGCCTGCGCAGCTGCTCGGAGAACCCGGCCAGCACGGTGAGGTCCTGCTCGACCTTGGGCTGGGCGACGAAGGTCCCGCCGCTGCGGCCCACGGTCCTGGTCACCAGGCCGCGCTGGGCTAGCTCGGCGAGCGCGTGCCGGAGCGTCATCCGGCTGACCCCCAGCCACGCGGCCAGGTCCTGCTCGGTGGGCAGCCGGTCGCCCGGCGCGAGCCGCCCGGTCGCGATCGCGTCGGCCAGCCAGTCCTCGATCTGGCCGTGCACGGTGGTCCCCGGCCCGCGGACCAGCTTGGGCTTGCGCCCGGGCAGCCGCGGATGCCAGATCCCGCTGGTCCGCCCGCCAGGTCCGGTGTCGCCGGGCGCGCGCGAGTCAGCCCGGACCGCTGGCGGCGGTATCTGGCCGGCCAGTCCGGCCTGCTCAGGCAGCGTGTGCCCAGATGTCACGAGTTGTCCTCCCGCCTGGCCGAAAGGCGCCGCCGACACGCTATCGCCGCAGCGCGACCCGGACCCTGCCGGTCCGCGTAACCAGAGGCCCGGCCGCAGGTCAGACGTGCGGCCGGGCCCGTGTCCCCATTGTCACGCTGCCGCGGTCAGACCACCAGCGGCGCGTCGTCCCCGGCCGGAGCGACGACCGGGGCGAAGTCTTTGCTCCGGCCCACGACGCCGTAGTAGATCCCCCCGATCAGGACGATCACGACGAATACCGTCCACAGGATCGGGATCCCGTTCAGGAACCCGAGGTGCAGGACCCCGCTCTGGGTCGGTGTCGGGTTGCTCGCCGCGCGCGGCCAGGCGAAGTTGATCAGCATCGCGGCGCCGTAGGCCAGGCCCACGACGTTCACCAGCACGCCCCAGCGGCCGAGCTTGAACGGCGCGCTGGTCTTCGGCCAGCCCTTGAGCCTGGCCATCAGGATCGCCAGGCCGCCCACGAAGTAAGCGAAGTAGATCATGCCGGTGGCGGCGATGGCGATGATGGCGGCCCCGGAGAACTGGATGAACGGGATGGCCGCCACCACGGCGATCGCGACGCAGGACCAGACCGGCGTGTGCAGGCTGGGTGCGACCTTCGACAGCACCTTGGAGAACGGCAGCTGGTTGTCCCGCGACATCCCGAAGCAGAGCCGGATCGTAGCGGCCATGATCGACAGGCAGCAGACGAAGATCGCGGCCGAGACGACGAGCAGGTAGATGGTCGCGAAGGCGGGCGAGAAGTTGGCCTCGATGATCTGCGCGGGCCCGAACCCGAAACCGCCGTTGCCGGTGATGGCCTGATGCATGTTCGGGATCGCCATCAGCGTGCCGAGCAGGAAGACGCCGCCGATGACGAACGCGCCCACGATCGAGTAGAGCACGGCCTTCGGTGCGGCGCGGCGCGGGTCGCGGGTCTCCTCGGACAGCGTCGACGCGGTGTCGAAGCCGTAGATGACGAACAGCGACATGAACATGCCGACGAAGAACGTGTTGGCCGAGATGTGCAGGCCGGGGTGCTCGTTGACCACCTTGAAGCCCTGGTGGTTGTGGAACGCGATCATGATCAGCGCGAACACGACCATGCCGAGAATCTCGAACAGCACCCCGGTGTTGTTGATGATCGCGACCAGCCGGACGCCGTAGATGTTCAGCACCGTGATGATCACGAGAATGATCAGCGCGACGACCAGCTCGGTGTGCAGGGTCAGGCCGAGGCCGTGCCAGCCCAGCCCGTTGAGCGCGGGGATCAGCGCCAGCGGGATCGTGGCCACGACCGACGTCACGGTCAGGATGCCGGCGAACAGGTAGATCCAGCCGGAGAACCAGGCATAAGTCCGGTTGGCCAGGTACTTGGTCCACTGGAAGACCGATCCGGCGATCGGGTAGTGGCTGGAGACCTCGGCGAAGTTCAGCGCGATGATGAACTGGCCCAGGGCGACGATCGGCCAGGTCCAGATCAGGTCACCGCCGATCGTGATCAGCCCGAGGGCGAACAGCGTGAAGATGCCGGTCGACGGCGAGATGTAGCTGAAGGCGACCGCGAAGGAACTGAAGGTGCCCAGACCGCGCTTGAGCTCCTGCTGGTAACCGAACTGGGCAAGGTCGGCGCTGTCGCGCTCCCCGCCGGTCTGGTCAGTCGTTGCGCTCATCGGATGATCCTCCACGGAAACGGGGCGCAGTTTGAGGCGTTAGCGTAGGGCCGCGACGTCTAACTGTCCATACCCTTTGCTTGCTGACCTGGGATCTTTCCGGAAAGTTCTCCCAGATAGATCTAGACCTTTTAACGTCGACTACCTACGCTTCGCACCATCGGCTACCGGGAGGCAGGCTTGGACACCAGCGCGGCCGCGGATCGCGAGACGGGCCTCGACGCGATCTTCGATCAGGTGCCGAGCCTCGCTGGCGGGCCGCGCACGGTCACCGAGCTGCCGGGCGGGCTGACCAACAGGAACTTCAAGATCACTAGGGTGAACGGGGCCTTCGTGGCCAGGGTCGCGTCAGGTGGCAGCGAGCTGCTGGCAATCGACCGGGTCAACGAGTACCGCAACTCGGTGCGCGCTGCCGCGGCCGGCGTCGGCGCACCGGTGATCGAGTACCAGCCCGCCGCGGGTGTGCTGGTCCTGGGGTTCCTGGACGGCCGGACGCTGGCCAACGCCGACGTGGCCGAGCCGGGCAGGCTGGCCAGGATCGCACGGGCCTGCCGCCAGCTGCACGCGGGCGAGCGGTTCGACGGCGACTTCGACATGTTCGAGATCCAGCGCCGGTACCGGTCGGTGGTGGCCGAGCGCGGCATCGCGATCCCGGCCGGCTACGACGACCTGATGGGCAAGTTCGACGCTGCGGCCGCCGCGCTCGCCGTCCGCGACGAGGGCACCGTGCCCTGCAATAACGACCTGCTGGCCGCCAATTTCATCGAGGACGGCGAGAAGATCTGGCTGATCGACTACGAATACTCGGGCAACAACGATCCCTGCTTCGAGCTCGGCAATATCTGGGGCGAGTGCCAGCTGACCGACGAGGCGCTCGCCGCCCTGGTCGCCGAGTACTACGGGCGGCCGCTGCGGAACAAGATCGCCCGGGCGATGCTGCTCGGCCTGGCCGGCAAGTACGGGTGGACGCTGTGGGGCACGATCCAGGCCGCGGTCAGCCCGATCGACTTCGACTTCTGGTCATGGGCGGCCGAACGGTTCGACGGCGCGGTGGCCGGCTTCACCTCGCCGGGCTTCGACCGGCTGCTCGACGAGGTGCAACGAATGGACTGACTGCGCCGTCCAAGGACTGACCGGCAACGAGGGCAGGCAGGGCAGGATGACCGAAGGCGGGCGGATGACAGCGCAGGTTCCGGGGGACAGGGGCCCGGGCGGGGCAGTGCGGGATCAGCCCGCGCTGCCCCGCCGGGCGCGGGCCGTGATCGTCGGCGGCGGCGTGATCGGCACGAGCGTCGCCTATCACCTGACGCTGCGCGGGCTGACTGACGTGCTCCTGCTCGAGCAGGGGCAGCTGTCCTGCGGCACCACCTGGCACGCGGCCGGGCTGGTCGGGCAGCTGCGCGCGTCGGAGAGCGGCACCAGGCTGGTCCAGTACTCGACCCAGCTCTACGACCGGCTGGAAACCGAGACCGGGCTGGCCACCGGCTTCCGCCGGTGCGGCGGGGTCACGGTCGCGCGCACCGCGGACCGGATGATGGCGCTGCGGCGGACGGCCGCCACGGC
>JADGPC010000243.1 GCA_017882645.1 Streptosporangiales bacterium
CCAAACCGCATTAGCAGTGCGGCGCCATAGACCGGACTAGGCGAAGCCTCCTCGGCCCTCTGCGGGAGGCCCCCAGAGTACCGTTTTGCGCGAGCCGACACCGGCTAGCCGCCAGACTGAGTGGCCCCTGGGCAGCGGCGCCGACCGCGGGTAAAGGGTACCGGCCGCACCGCGACCGCTGCAAAGCAGCCCGACTACGCCGGATGATGACGCGGCCAGGCGACCGCCGCCGGCCCGGTGGCCGCTAGCGAGCCTCGATCACCTCGTAGTCGCCGCGCGCGTAGGCGTCCCTGATCCTGGTCTTGGCGAACTTGCCCACGCTGGTCTTCGGCACCTCGGCGATGAACGACCAGCGCTCGGGAAGCTGCCAGCGCGGGACCCGATCGGCCAGGAAGGCGCGCAGTTCGGCGGCGGTCGTCGTCCTGCCGGGAGCCAGGACCACCGTCGCCATCGGACGCTCGCCCCAGCGCTCGTCAGCGACTCCGATCACCGCCGCCTCCAGCACCGCCGGGTGGGCCATGATCGCGTTCTCCAGCTCCATCGAGGAGATCCACTCGCCGCCGGACTTGATCACGTCCTTGGCCCGGTCGGTCAGCACGACGTAGCCGAGCCGGTCGATGGTGCCCACGTCGCCGGTTCGCAGCCAGCCGTCCCTGAACTTCCCCGGGTCGTCGTCCTTGTAGTACGCCCCGGTAATCCACGGTCCGCGAACCTCGACCTCGCCGACCGCTTCGCCGTCGTGCGGCAGCACAGTTCCGTTATCGCCGACCAGCCTGGCCTCCACCTCGCAGATCAGCCGGCCCTGGGTGTCCCGGTACTTCCAGACGTCCTCGCCGGTGGCGCCGACCGGCGCATGCGCGACGCTGCCGAGCGGCGACGTCTCGGTCATCCCCCAGGCCTGCAGGATCGTGACCCCGAGTTCCTTCTCGTAGGCCTCCTGCAGCGCGTGCGGCACCGCCGACCCGCCGCACGGCACGATCCGCAGCGAGCTGAGATCGCCGCCGCTGGCCCTGACATGCTGAAGCAGCCCGTTCCAGATCGTGGGCACCGCGCCGGCAACGGTGGGCCGCTCGGCCTCGATCAGCTTCACCAGCGGCTCAGGCTGCAGGAACCGGTCCGGCATGATCAGGCTCGCGCCGGCCATCACCGCTGCGTACGGCAGCCCCCAGGCGTTCGCGTGGAACATAGGTACCACGGGCAGCACCCGGTCCCGCTCGGACATCCCGAAGACCGACCCGGTGTTGACCGCCATCGAGTGCAGGTGCATCGACCGGTGGCTGTAGACGACGCCCTTCGGCCGGCCGGTCGTCCCGCTCGTGTAGCACATGGCCGCAGCGGAGCGTTCGTCCACGTCGGGCCAGTCGAAGCTGTCGGGCTGGGCCGCGAGCAGGCTCTCGTAGGAATGCACCTCGCGGCCCGGGCCTGCCAGCGAGGCCAGCGCCGAGCCGTCCGTTTCGCCTTCTTGGCCCGTCACGATCACATGGCGGATCGCCGCGGCGTGCGGCAGGACCTGGGCCAGCAGCGGAACCACGCTCGGGTCGACGATGACGACGTCGTCGCCGGCGTGGGTGGCGATGTAGCCGATGGTCTCGGGATCCAGCCGGAGGTTGAGCGTGTGCAGCACCGCGCCCATGGACGGGATGGCCAGGTAGGCCTCGAGATGCTCGGAGTTATTCCACATCAGCGTCGCGACCCGCTGGTCACCGTCGATCCCGAGTGACCCCAGCGCGTTCGCCAGCCTGGCCGCCCTGGCCCCGGTCTGGGCATACGTCTGGCGCCGGATGCCGTCAGCGGTATAGGTCACCACTTCGCGGTCGCCGTACACGGTACTGCCGTACTGCATGATCCTCGTGACGGTCAGCGGAACATCCATCATCGTGCTGCGCACGGAAACCTCCTGCGAACTGCATTCCCGTACCCCGTCGCCAGTCCGGTCACCTCGGCCGGACGCGCCGGAGCATCCCTGGGGTGGATAGTCCCACGTTGGCGGCGAAACGTCACCAGGCCCGCCGCAAGATCGTCCCGAATTGCATAGCCCGCTGCTGAACTCACTCGGCGAGCAGATCGGCATCGGTGCGAAGCTTGGCCACGGCCCGCGAGACCGTGCTCTTCACGGTGCCCTGGCTGACCCCGAGCACGTCGGCGACCTCCGCCTCGGTCATGTCCTCGAAGAACCGCAGCACCACCGCGGCGCGCATCCGCTGCGGCAGGCGGTCGATGGCGCGCTGGAGGGTGTCGTGCAGCTCGCTGTTGCCCGACGTATCGGCGGCCGGCTGGTCAGGAATCTCGTCCGTCGGATACTCGTCCACCCGTCGCCTGCGCCACCAGGAGATGTGCGTGTTCACCATCGCCCGGCGCACATAGCCGTCGAGCGCCTTGCGATCCTCGATCCGGTCCCATGCCTGATAGGTCTTGGCCAGGGCGGACTGCACCAGGTCCTCGGCGTCGGCCAGGTTGCCGGTCAGCAGGTAGGCGGACCGGAGCAGGGAACGGCCGCGCGAGCTGACGAACTCGCGGAACTCGGCATCCACTCGTGCCGCGTCAAGCTGGCGCGGCACCGAGTCAGTACGCGGCACCGAGTCAGTACGCGGCGCCGGTTCAGGACGCGGTACCGAGTCAGTGCTTGGCTCCGGCGCATGACGGCGTGCAGCGGGCGCACGCCTGGATGCATAGCCGTCCCGCTTCAGGCTGGCCTCGTGGCCGTCCTGCCTCAGGCTGGCCTCCGCCTCCACCTCGCGCTGCCGCTGGCCACCGTGATCGCCCCCGACGCTCACCCCTTAACGGTACCCACGACACTCCGCTCATGTCTCACTACCCTTGGTAACACGGCGCAGGTCAGTACGCTATTA
>JADGPC010000244.1 GCA_017882645.1 Streptosporangiales bacterium
CGAACCTGGAGGTCGTCTGGGTGACCACGGCCCGCACCCGCTCCCCTGGCAGCGCGTGCCTGACGAAGAACACCTGGCCGGACTCGGGCCTGGCGACGCACCAGCCTCCGTGCACGGCCTCGCCGACGGTCAGGTCGAGCATGTCTCCCGGTGCCACCGACCCGGCCGTATCTCCTGTCACCCGACCATGGTGCCGCCTGCCGGGCACCGTAGTTCCATGATCGTGGTGAGTTGACCGCGCCCCAGCAAGAAAAGCCACCGCGATCATGGAATGTCGATGCTCCCGGCAGGTAGGGGCGGACCCTGCGCTAGCACCACACGCCGGCAGGGCATAACGTTCTTCAGGCACCATTGCTGCTGGAAGGATGATCATGCACATCGTGATCATGGGTTGCGGACGGGTCGGGTCGACGCTTGCCCACATTCTTGAAGATCACGGCCACTCAGTGTCCGTTATCGACCAGGACGCCGAGGCGTTCCGCAAGCTGCGGCCTGGCTTCCGCGGCAGCAAGGTCACCGGCATCGGATTTGACCGGGATGTACTGATCGAGGCCGGCATCGAGAAGGCGCATGCCTTCGCCGCGGTCAGCAGCGGTGACAACTCCAATGTCATCGCCGCCCGGGTCGCGCGGGAATCATTCGGGGTGCAGCGAGTGGCGGCCAGGATCTATGACCCGCGCCGCGCGGAGGTCTACCAGCGGCTCGGGATCCCCACCGTGGCCACCGTGAGGTGGACAGCCGATCAGATGCTGCGCCGGCTGCTGCCCGAGAGCGTCGCGACGCTGTGGCGCGATCCGACTGGGTCGCTGGTGCTCGCCGAGCTGGGCTGCTGCGACGACTGGCTCGGTGAGAAGGTGAGCGCGCTCGAGGCCAAGGCCGATACCAGGATCGCGTTTATCTCCCGGCTCGGCGAGGCGCTGCTGCCTGGCCCGGGCACCGTGCTCCAGCAGGGCGACGTCCTGCACGTGATGGCCAAGGAAGAGGACCTCAAGCAGATCGCGTCGGTGTTCTCCAAGCCTGCCGCGCCAGGGAAGGGAAGCCACTAATGCGAGTCGCCATCGCCGGCGCCGGCGCCGTGGGCCGGTCGATCGCCAAGGAGCTGCTGGAGAACGGGCACGAGGTCCTGCTGATCGACAAGAACTCCAAGGCCATCAAGGTCTACAGCGTGCCGCGGGCCGAGTGGCTGCTCGCTGACGCGTGCGAGATCGCCTCGCTCGACGACGCCTCCCTCGAGCGCTGCAACGTGGTCATCGCGGCCACCGGCGACGACAAGGTCAACCTGGTCGTGTCGCTGCTGGCCAAGACCGAGTACGGCGTGCCCAGGGTGGTGGCCAGGATCAATCACCCGAGCAACGAGTGGCTGTTCAACGAGTCGTGGGGCGTCGATGTCGCCGTGTCCACCCCGCGATTGCTGTCCGCCCTGGTCGAGGAGGCCGTCAGCGTCGGCGACCTGGTCCGGCTGATGACCTTCAGGCAGAGCGCCGCCAGCCTGGTGGAACTGACCATGCCCGATGACGCTCCGCTGGTCGGCCAGCGGATCGGCGCGATCGAGTGGCCCGCCGACACGGCGCTCGTCGCCATCCTGCGCGACGGGCGGGTCATCGTCCCGAATAGCGACGACCCGCTCGAGGCCGGCGACGAGCTGCTCTTCGTCACCAGCGAGGACGTGGAGGCCGAGCTTGGCCTGCTGCTCGCTACCGGGTCTCGGTGATCTCCGGACCGCGGGTAAACGGGTCAGGCAGATCCCAGCCACCGTTCTCCTCGGCGAGCTGCGCCTCCAGCGCCTGTCTGGCCTCTTCCGGCAGCTTGATCTCGAGTTGCTCGCGCGGCGGCGCCGGGTAGTCGCCCCGCACGACGACGACATCGGCGAACAGGTCGTCGAAGGGGATGCCGGCCGAGGCGTCGGTGGCAGCCGGGCCGCTGATCACGCCGCGCAGGAACCAGCGCGGGCCGTCGAACCCGACGAACCTGACCGGCTGCAGCTGACCTCGCTGGCCGCTCTCGTCCTCCGCCGGCACCTGCGCGCGCAGCTCCGTACCGGCAGGGCCGTCGTCTTCCTGGCAGCTGCCGCCGGACTCGGCGATATTCGCGGCGATCTCGTGCCTGACCTCGTCCCACAGCCCGCCGCTCCGCGGCGCCGCGAAGGCCTGCAGCTGCATGCCACTCTCGCCGTGCACGACAGCGACCCAGGCTCCCTGCTCCTCGGCGACGTTGATCTGAACGTCGAACCCTTCCCGGACCGGGATCAGCAGGCTGCCGCAGTCGATCCGCTCCGTCTCGGGGTAGTTGTCAGAGATATCCCAGGGGCCGACGGTGTCCTGGACCGGCGGCTGGTCATCGATGACACTCTCCTGATCCGGGTCCGGCTGGTCCCCGCTCTCACGGCGGCGGCGTCGCAACACGTCCGTGCTCCCCTACCTTGCTTGACCTGCCTGCACTGCACTGCACTGCTGAAGACTCACACCACCCGGGCCCGTCGCCCAAGCCGGCTCGCCGGATCGCCTTCGGCGAGCGCCACCAGGCCCGTCACGGCGCCTCGGCCGCGTGCCCTCCCGTCGAGCCGAACCCGCCCTCGCCCCTTGCCGATCCAGGCAGCCTGCTCACTTCGCAGAACACCGCGCGCTCGACTCGCTGGATGATCAGCTGGGCAATCCGGTCACCGCGGCTGAAGCGCACTGCCGCGGTCCGGTCAGTGTTGATCATCGTCACTGCGATCTCTCCACGGTACCCCGCGTCAATCGTTCCCGGCGCGTTGACGAGGGTTACGCCATGCCGCGCGGCCAGTCCGGACCTGGGATGGACGAACGCCGCGTAGCCGTCGGGCAACGCGATCGCGATCCCGGTCCCGACGACGGCGCGCTCGCCGGGTGCGAGCTCGACGTCACGCGCGGCGTGCAGGTCGACCCCGGCGTCCCCGGGATGCGCTCGCTCGGGCAGCGGCAGGCCAGGGTCGAGCCGCCTGATCAGCACCTCGACGTGGTCGGCCTGGACGGTCATCTCAGCATGCTCCCTATCAAGGCGGGCGGGTCAGGTCGGCCCCCGGATCGTGGTCATGATCGCCGCGCAGGTACGGCCACGCATAGGAGATCACGGCGGCACTCGGCACCGCCACGATGGCGCCGGGAATGCCGGCCACGATACCGCCGACGGCCAGCACCACGATGATCGCCAGCGGATGAAGCCGCACGATCCGGCCGACCACGAGCGGCTGGAGCAGATGGCTCTCGATCTGGTTCTCGGCCAGGAACACGGCGAGCAGGATGACCGCGGCGACCCATCCTTTGGTCGCGAGCGTGATCAGGATGGCCAGCGCGCCGACGACCAGGATTCCGACCAGCGGTATGTAGGCGGCGATGAAGACGAGGACGACCAGCGGTACGAGCAGCGGCACGCCGAGCAGCCATAGGGCTAGCCCGATGAAGATGGCATGGATAGCCGCGACGACGGTGGTACCCCTGATGTAGCCGATCAGCGCCTGCCACGCGGCGTCGCCGGCCTGGACCGCCCGCCGGTGCGCACTCGGGTGCAGGCTGCTGATCATCCAGGACCAGATCTTGCGACCGTCCTTGAGCAGGAAGAACGTGATGAACGCGGTCAGGATCACGCCGGTCAGTACCTCGATGAAGTACCGGCCTCCGGTCACGACGGTTCCGGCGACCACCGACTTGTGCTGGGCCAGGTAGTCGAGCAGCTTGCTGGAAAGCTGGTCGAGCCGGATCCCCCTGAGCCGGAACGGCGGACCGGACAGGTACGCCTGGACCTCGTGGACAGTCCGCCTGACCTCCGACGCGAGCTGCGGATAATCCGCCTGAACCCGATTGGCGACTAGCGTACCCGCTCCGGCCAGCACGGCGATCGTGGCCAGCAGAGTGCACCAGGTGGCGGCCAGGGCCGGCAGCCCGATCCGCTGCAGGACCGCCTTCAGTGGCTGGAGCAGGGCGGACAGCAGCAGCGCAGCGATCAGCGGCAGGACGACCAGACGGAGTGCATCGGCGACCTTGAACGCCAGGTAGACAACGGCCGCCACGAGCAGCAGCCGCCACGACCACGCGGCCGCATTCCGGAGCAGGCCAGGTACGGCGGTATCGGCCGGGCGGCCCGCAGCATCCTGTGCTGGCCGGCCTGCGCCAGGGGCGGCCTCCAATAGCTGGCCGGCCCCGCGGGCGCTGCCGTCGGGCTCGCTTTCTGGTCCGGCCGGCGCCCCGTGCCCGGCTCGCCGGTACCCCCCGTTTTCCCGGGCGGTCTCCCGCCAGCCCGAAGGCCCGCTATCGAGCGGCCCGGCGCCCGCCGGGTGACCAGCCCTCTCGCTTGCGGCATGACCAGCAGTGCTCCAGGCGGCGCGCAGCCGTGCTGCCAGCCCGCGCACCGCTCCTCTTACTGACCCGCCGTCCGTGCTCATGGCCTCCATGTAACCAACTACGGTGGAACAATGCGCGTCTACCGTGAACGACTCGTCGTGCCGGCCTCCTGGTGGCTGCTTGTCACCGCCTGCGCGGCGCTGCTCGGGACCACGTTGTGGGCCGGGCTGAGCGTCACGACGGCCATCGTGATCTACGCCGTCCTGGAGGGCGCGTGCGCGGTGACCCTGATCGCCTGGGGCTCAGCGAGGATCACGGTCACCGGGACCGAATTGCGGGCCGGCTCGCAGCGCCTGCCGCTCTCGCAGATCGCCGAGGTCGCGGCGCTCGATAAAGCGCAGACCAGGGCGCTGCGCGGGCCGCGCGCCGATCCAGCCGCCTACCTGCTGGTCAGGCCCTACCGGCCGGTCGCGGTGTACGTGGAAATCGACGGCCGGCCACCGGAGCGGCCGTACTGGCTCGTCGCCACCAGGAAGCCAGCCCAGCTAGCCGAGGCCGTCGAGCGCGCCAGATCGGGGGCGCCGGCTGCTGACCACGCCGAGGAGTACCGGGTCGCGCGGCCGGCCCCCGGCACCGTGGGATGATTGCCGCTGGCGATTAGCCGACGTGATCGTGGGCAGCCAGACCAGTCGGGACGCTCACCGTGGAAAGGACGGCAATGCCTGCTAAAGGCGGTGATTACGGCAGCAAGGCGGTCACGGCGGTAGCCGGTGCGGCCGCCGCGTTTGTCGCGCGGAAAGCGATCATCTTCGTCTGGACGAAGGCGACTGGGCGAGAGCCGCCGGGCAAGGCCGAGGATCCGGATGTGGCCATCGGCGAGGCACTGGCCTGGACCATCGTGCTCGGCATCGGCGTCGCCGTGGCGCGCGTTCTGGCGGTCAGGTTCGCCACTCGCCAGTCGGCCAAGCGTCTGGCCCCGCCGCCTGACTGACCCGGCCCGCACCCGGCAGCGGCAGGCTCTACGCTGTTGGCGTGCACTCCAAAGACCGGTCAAGGCTCACGTTCAAGATCGTCTACGCGCTCCGGCATCCTGGCCGGATCGCCGGGTATGTCAGGCGCCGCAGCCGCGACGCGTGGCTGCTGCGCAAGTCGCCCGATCATGTCAGCTACTACCGGGCTGTCATGCGCTCCGACGCGTCCCGCAGCCCCGAGGCGGCCGTCGGCAGTCAAAGCCACGAGTACTGGCTCCAGGTCGGCCAGCTGCAGTTCGACTACGCCACCAGTCACGGGCTCAAGCCCGACATGCGGATGCTGGAGATCGGCTGCGGCAACCTGCGAGCCGGGCGCCTCTTCATCGACTACCTCGAGCCTGGCTGCTACTACGGCCTCGACATCTCCCCCGACATCCTGCTGGCGGCGCAGGACACGGTCGCCGACTGCGACCTGCGAGCGAAGCTGCCGCACCTGACCCTGGTCCATGACCTGCGCCTGCGCTTCCTGCCTGACGCCACGTTCGACTTCGTGCACGCGCACAGCGTCTTCTCGCACTCCCCGATCGACGTGATCGACGAGTGCCTCGCGCACGTCGGCCGGATCATGGCGCCGGGCGGCTTCTTCGACTTCACCTTCGACAAGACCGACGGCGCCGAGCACCATGTCCTGCGCGAGGACTTCTATTATCGGACCGAAACGCTCATCGCTCTCGCCGCCAAGCACGGCCTCGACGCGACGTTCATGGACGACTGGGAGCAGAACGGTCATCCGCAGTCGAAGATTCGGGTGACTCTTCCCGTCATGTCTGGACCCGGGCCTGGGTGAGGA
>JADGPC010000245.1 GCA_017882645.1 Streptosporangiales bacterium
CGATTCGAAGGTAATCCCATGCGCGCGATACCGACAGATGGGGCCGACCGCGATTACCGCCCGTCGTCGGGCCTGCCGGGGCAGCCCTGCCGCTGCGGGAACAGTACGCCGGCGTCCGGTCGGCCGCTGGTCGGCCGCTGGCGCAGGCGCGCCCCGGCGGCGGCGCGTTTGGCCTGGGTCTCGTCGATCCAGCCGCTGACGATCTCCGGGCGGGCGCCCAGCTCGAGCGCCGGGGAGTTCCTGCGCAGCATGGCCACGTGACCGAGCGCAAACGTCATGCGGCCGACCGCACTACGTGCCGACGCCGCTACCGCGTACCGTGTCTGCCGTGTCCAGCGATGACCTCGGAACGCCCCCCATGCCGCTCACACGCCTGGCCCCAGACGGCCCGGTGGTGTCGCGGATCGGCCTGGGGCTTGCGGCGCTTGGCCGTCCCGCTTACATCACCACCGGTCGGGCCGGTGACCTGCCCGACCGCAGCGTCGCCGGCCTGGCGGGCCGCACGTTCACCGTGCTCGACGCCGCGTACGACGCCGGGATCCGGTACTTCGACGCGGCCCGGTCCTATGGCCGGGCCGAGGAGTTCCTCGGTGCGTGGCTGGCTGAGCGCGGCATCCCGGACGCCGTCGCCGGGTCCAAGTGGGGCTACCGCTACACCGGCGAATGGCGGCTGGACGCCGAGCACCAGGAGATCAAGGAACACTCGCTGGCCATGTTCACCACCCAGCTCGCCGAGACCCGGGCGATTCTCGGGGACCGGCTCGCGCTCTATCAGATTCACTCCCTGACCACCGATTCCGGGCCCCTGGACGACCCGGAGCTGCTGGCCGGGCTCGCCGACCTGCGGGCCCAGGGCGTCATCGTCGGCATCACGACCAGCGGTCCCGGCCAGGCGGATACCCTGCGCCGCGCGCTCGAAGCGACGGTGGACGGGCAGCCGGTGTTCAGCAGCGCCCAGGTGACCTGGAATCTTCTGGAGCCATCGGCCGGTCCCGCAGCAGCAGAAGCCGCCGGTGCTGGCTGGGCCATCCTGATCAAAGAAGCCCTCGCTAACGGGCGCCTGGCTCCTGGGGGCGATCCGGCCGGCACGCCGGCTGAGCTCACGGCGCTCGCCGGCGCCCAGGGCGTGGCCGTGGACGCCATCGCGATCGCGGCGGCGCTGGCGAATCCGTGGGCCAGCGTGGTGCTGTCGGGAGCGGTGACGCCCGGCCAGCTGGAGTCAAATCTGGGAGCGCTCAGAGTGACCGAAATGCCGCGTATCGACGTCGCCGAGCCGCCTGCCAGCTACTGGTCAGCGCGGTCCGGCCGGCCGTGGCGATAACGTGACCCGCTGAGACTTGCAGCTGTGGGGCCTGGTGGCTTGAAGTGCTCAGAGGTATGAAGGGAGCTGTCAACATTCGTCTTGTCCCGCCCAGGGAAGTGCCACGTGAAGAAGATCATCAATGACCCAGGCAACGTCGTCTCGGAGGCGCTGATCGGATTCGCGGCCGCGCATCGCGATCTCGTCCGCGTGAATTTCGGGCCCGACTACATCGTGCGGGCCGACGCGCCGGTATCCGGCAAGGTCGCCGTCGTCTCGGGCGGTGGCTCCGGACACGAACCGCTGCACGGCGGCTTCGTCGGCGTGGGAATGCTTGACGCCGCGGTCCCCGGGGCTGTCTTCACCTCACCCACCCCGGACGCGGTGCTCGCGGCCACCCAGGCGGCGAACGGCGGCGCCGGGGTCCTGCACATCGTGAAGAACTACACCGGCGACGTGCTGAACTTCGAGACCGCCGCCGAGCTGGCTGGCGCCGAGGACATCGACGTCTCTGCCGTTGTCATCAACGACGACGTCGCCGTCGAGGACTCGACCTACACCGCGGGCCGGCGGGGAGTCGGTGGCACCGTGCCGCTGGAAAAGATCGCCGGCGCGGCGGCCGCCCGCGGTGACGATCTCGCCGCGGTCACCGCGATCGCAGAGCGGGTGATCGGCAACGTCCGCTCGATGGGCGTCGCCCTGACGCCGTGCATCGTGCCGCACTCCGGCGAGCCCAGCTTCGTTCTGGCCGACGACCAGATCGAGATGGGCATCGGCATCCATGGCGAACCCGGCCGCCGCCGCATGAAGATGGAGCCCGCCGACGATCTCGTGGCCGACCTGCTGGGCCCGGTCGTCCAGGACCTGCCCTTCGAGCGCGGTGACCAGACCCTGCTGATGGTCAACGGCATGGGCGGGACGCCGCTGCTCGAGCTCTACCTCGCCTACGGCATCGCCGCCGGCCTGCTCGAAAAGCAAGGGATCGAGGTCAGCAGATCCTTGGTCGGGAACTACATCACCAGCCTCGAGATGCAGGGCATGTCGGTGACCCTGCTGCGGCTCGATGATGAGCTGACGCAGCTATGGGACGCGCCGGTGCACACTGCCGGGCTCCGGTGGGGCATGTGAGCGGCGGCTGCGACGGGCCAGGCGTGGCCGCGGCGATCCGGGCGGTCGCGGCGGCCATCGCTGACCAGCACGTCGAGCTGACACGCCTGGACCGCGAGATCGGGGATGGCGACCACGGCGAGAACATGAACCGGGGCTTTAAGGCCGTGGTCGCCAAGCTGGACGCCGATCAGGGGATGGCGCCCGGCGCGGTCCTGAAGCTCGTGGCCATGACCCTGATGTCCACGGTGGGCGGCGCGTCGGGGCCGCTGTACGGGACGGCGTTCCTGCGCGCCGCGACGGCGGTCGGCGACACCGATCAGCTGGACGCGGCCGCCGTCGGGGCCGCGCTCGCCGCGGCGCTGGGCGGTGTACAGGCCCGCGGCAAGGCCGTGCCCGGGGACAAGACGATGGTCGACGCCCTGGTGCCAGCCGCCGAGGCCGCCCAGGGCGACTCGGTGGCGGAGGTGCTGCAGGCCGCGGCCGCCGCCGCGCACGACGCCGTGGCCACGACGATTCCCCTAGTCGCGCGCAAGGGCCGGGCTTCGTATCTGGGTGAGCGCAGCGCCGGTCATGCCGACCCGGGCGCCACTTCGACCGCGGTGATCCTGGGCGCCCTCGCGGAGGCGGCCAAGGGATGACCGGCC
>JADGPC010000246.1 GCA_017882645.1 Streptosporangiales bacterium
CGGCGCGGTCGAGGTCGGCCGCCGCGGCGGGCTCGCCTAGGTGGTCGAGCATCAGGGCCGCCGAGAGCACGGCGCCGGCCGGGTTGGCCTTGCCGGTGCCGGCGATGTCGGGGGCCGAGCCGTGCACGGGCTCGAACATCGACGGGCCGGTCCTGTCCGGGTTGAGGTTGCCGCTCGCGGACAGGCCGAGGCCGCCGGTCAGGGCGGCGGCGAGGTCGGTGATGATGTCGCCGAACAGGTTGTCGGTGACGATCACGTCGAACCGGCCCGGATCGCTGACCAGGTACAGGCAGGCCGCGTCGACGTGGGCATAGTCGAGTTGCACGCCTTCCTGCGCCGCGACGTCCTTGGCCACGCGCATCCAGAGGCTGCCGGCGTTCACCAGGACGTTGGTCTTGTGGACCAGGGTGAGCTTGCCGGTGCGCTTCCTGGCCAGCCCGGCTGCGTAGCGGACGCAGCGCTCGACGCCAGCGCGGGTGTTGAGCGACTCCTCAGTCGCCACCTCGAAAGAGCTTCCCTGGTGCGCGATGCCGCCGGCGCCGGCGTACAGGCCCTCGGTGTTCTCCCTGACGACGACGAAGTCAAGGTCGTCCGCGCCAACCGTCTCGACTCCTGGCCGCTGCCTGGCCGGCCGCAGGTTGACGTAGAGGTCCAGGTCGAAGCGCAGCCGGAGCAGCAGGCCGCGCTCGAGGACGCCGGGCGGAACCGAGGGACTGCCGACCGCGCCGAGGAAGATGGCGTCGGTCTTGCGCAGGTCCGCCAGGATCTCCTCCGGCAGGACCTGGCCGGTGCGCAGGTAGTAGTCGGCGCCGAGCGGGCAATCACGCCAGTCGATGCTGAAGCCATGCCGCTTGCCCGCCCGGTCGACCAGCTCCCTGGCTACCGCCGTGACCTCGGGGCCGATGCCGTCGCCGGCCAGGTGAGCGACGACATGACTGCGTACGCTGCCCTCCATCAGGCGTTCTCCTCGTGGTCCGTCTCGGCGTCGAGCCAGCTCATCATCCGGCGCAGCGGCCGGCCGGTCTGCTCGATCAGGTTGGTCCTCGCCTCGCCGCGGAGGCGGTTGAAGTTGGGTCGTCCGGCGTCGTCTTCGGCGATCCACTCCCTGGCGAACTCGCCGGACTGGATGTCGGCCAGGATCTTGGCCATGGCCTGCCTGGCTGGCTCGGAGACGACCTCGGAGCCCCTGGTCAGGCCGCCATACTCGGCGGTGTCGCTGACGGAGTGCCACATCCAGGTCTCGCCGCCGGCCTGCATCATGTCGACGATCAGCTTGAGCTCGTGCAGGCACTCGAAGTAGGCCACCTCAGGCTGGTAGCCGGCCGCGACGAGCGTCTCGAACCCGGCGTTGACCAGCGCGGTCACGCCGCCGCAGAGCACGGCCTGCTCGCCGAACAGGTCGCTCTCGGTCTCCTCCTTGAAGGTCGTCACCAGCGCGCCGGCCTTCGTCCCGCCGATCGCCTTGGCGTAAGCCTTGACCAGGTCCCACGCCTTGCCCGTGGCATCCTGCGCCACGGCGACGAGCACGGGCGTCCCCTGCCCGGCCTCGTACTGCCACCGCACGGTATGCCCGGGCGCCTTCGGCGCCACCATCGCGACGTCGACATCAGCGGGCGGCGTGACATACCCGAAATGGATGTTGAACCCGTGCGCGAAGAACAGCGCGTCCCCCGCCTTCAGGTTCGGCTTGATTGCCTCCGCATACAACGACCGCTGCCCCGTATCCGGCGTCAGCACCATCACCAGATCCGCCCACGAGCACACTTCCTCCGGCGTCCCGACAGTCAAGCCCGCCTCTTCCGCCTTCGGACGAGACTTGGATCCTGCAGGCAGCCCCACCCGCACATCACACCCGCTATCCCGCAAGCTCAGCGCGTGCGCATGCCCCTGCGACCCGTACCCCAGCACCGCCACCTTCCGCGCCTGCACCAGCCCGAGATCCGCCTCATCGTCGTAATACACGGTCGCCATTCCAAAGCCCTTTCGTGTTCTTTGCTCTTGGTCTTTGTCTTGTAATTGCTGTTCACCCAGTGACAGCCAGCGTCTGCGTATAGGTGATCCGGGCACAGCCGTTCAGGCGTGCCCGGCATTACCTATGCGGAGACGGCCAACGCCTCTGGTTCTTCGTCGGTAATAGTCCCCGCCCCACGAGAAATCGCGATCATGCCCGTCCGGACGAGCTCACAGGTCCCGTGCCGGTCAAGCTGCTCAAGCAGCGAATCGAGCCGCCCAGGCGAGCACACCGCCTCGAGCACGACCGTCTCCGGTCCCATGTCCACGACATTGGCCCGGAACGACGCCGCGACATCCAGCAGTTCCGCGCGCAGCTCCGGCGCCGCGACGACCTTGATCAGCGCCAGCTCGCGCTCGATCGCGGCGTCCTCGTCCAGCTCGACCACCTTCAG
The DNA here is from genome assembly GCA_017882645.1 of Streptosporangiales bacterium. Taxonomy (GTDB): domain Bacteria; phylum Actinomycetota; class Actinomycetes; order Streptosporangiales; family Streptosporangiaceae; genus Chersky-822. The sequence goes on from JADGPC010000246.1 coordinate 2,406, forward strand.
CACCCGAATCAGCTTCTCAAGCTGCTTGTGCACCTGGTCGACCGGCGTGGACGCGCCGTCGACCACGATGGTCATCCGGCTGACCCGCTCATCGGAGGTCGGGCCGACCGACAGCGAGGTGATGTTGAAGGCCCGCCGCGAGAACAGCGCAGCGACGTGGGCGAGCACGCCCGGCTTGTTCTCGACCAGAACCGAGAGGGTGTGCGTGCTCATGACGCGATCACTTCCTTGCGGGCCGCGGCCTGCTGCTCGGCGGCGGTGAATTCGGGGCCGAGGACGATGTCGTCGTTGGCGCGGCCGACCGGGACCATCGGGAAGACGCCCTCGGCGTCGTGGGTACGGAAGTCGACGACCGTCGGCACGTCACTGATCGACAGCGCCTTCTCCAGCACGGCATCGACGTCGCCCGCCTGCTCGCAGCGCAGGCCAGCGCAGCCGTACGCTTCGGCGAGCTTGACGTAGTCCGGGATCGTGGTGCCGAGGTGGACCTCGGAGTAGCGCTCGTCGTAAAACAGCTCCTGCCACTGCCTGACCATGCCGAGGAAGCCGTTGTTGAAGATCAGAACCTTGATCGGGATGCCCTCGATCGCGCAGGTAGCAAGCTCCTGGGCGGTCATCTGGAAGCAGCCGTCGCCGTCGATCGCGACCACGAGCTCGTCCGGCCTGCCGACCTGCGCGCCCATCGCGGCGGGCACGGCGAAGCCCATCGTGCCTGCCCCGCCTGAGTTGATCCAGCTCCGCGGCTTGGTGAAGGAGTAGTGCTGGGCAGCGTGCATCTGGTGCTGGCCCACGCCAGCCACGATGATCGCGTCGCCGCCGGTCATCGCGGACAGCCGCTCCACCACGTGCTGCGGCTTCAGCGGCCCGTCGCTGTCCTGGGTGTAGCGCAGCGGGAAACTGCGCTTCCACCCGGCGGTGGTAGCGACCCAGTCCGCCGTGTCGGTCGGCCCGTCGCTGTCGACGAGCGCCCGCGCGGCCCGCGCGAGCTCGCCCATGACGGTCCGAAGGTCACCCACGATGGCCACGTCAGGTGTCCGGTTCTTGCCGATCTCGGCCGGGTCGATGTCGGCGTGGATCACCTTCGCCTTCGGCGCGAAGGCCGCTAGCTTGCCGGTGACCCGGTCGTCGAACCGAGAGCCGAGCGCGACGATGAGGTCCGCGTCCTGGAGGGCGGCGACCGCGGCATACATGCCGTGCATGCCCGGCATGCCCAGCGCCAGCGGGTGCGAGTCGGGGAACGCGCCGCGTGCCATCAGCGTGGTCGTGACTGGCGCCTGGACCGTCTCGGCCAGCTCGCGCAGTGCCTCGTGCGAGTCCGACTTGATCACGCCGCCGCCGACGTAGAGCACGGGACGCCGCGCCTGGTGCAGCAGCCTGGCCGCCGCCGCGATCCGCTCGGCGTCAGGCGGCCCGGGGATCCGGTAGCCGGGCAGGTCGAGCACCGGCGGCCAGGACCAGGTGGACGTGGCCTGCAGGATGTCCTTGGGCAGGTCGACCAGCACGGGGCCAGGCCGGCCCGACGAGGCGATATGGAAGGCCTCGGCGATCGCCGCCGGAATGCGTTCCACGTCGGTGACGAGCTCGTTGTGCTTGGTGATGGGCGCGGTAATTCCCGTTATATCTGATTCTTGAAAAGCGTCGGTGCCGATCATCGCGGTCGGCACCTGGCCGGTGATCGCCACCATCGGAACGGAGTCCATGTAGGCGTCGGCCAGCGCGGTGACCAGGTTAGTCGCGCCCGGGCCGCTGGTGGCCATGCAGACGCCGACCCGGCCGGTGGCCCAGGCATAGCCCTCGGCCGCATGGCCGGCGCCCTGCTCGTGGCGGACGAGCACGTGCCGCAGGGAGGACGACCGCAGCGGATCGTAAGCCGGCAAGATGGCGCCGCCAGGCAGGCCGAAGATGACATCGACTCCCTGGCACTCCAGGCTGCGGACGAGCGCCTGGGCTCCTGTCACTTCCACGGGGTTTGCTCCTTCTTCAGGTCTATCTAGGTTGCTCGCGAAACAAAAAACCTCCTGGCCGAACCGGCCGAGGAGGAGTAGCGCGAGCCCGTCACCAGGCTCGCGCTACGTGATAAGGAGTACTCGGAACTGGATGATCTTCATCATCGAGAATCTCCGTGAATCTGGGGATGGGCAAGGGCTATGAAGTGCCGTGGGAGGCGACGCTGCCCGCCGCCCCCCAGGATAAGGCATGTCAGGCGGTGGCGTGTGCGCGGGGGCCAGATACCGGCATCCACTCCGGCCTCAGCTGCTCGAACTCGGCGATCGCGTCGGCATGCCGCAGCGTGACGCCGATGTCGTCCAGCCCCTCGAGCAGCCGCCAGCGGGCGTAGTCGGGGAGGGCGAACGGAACGCTCAGCCCCGCGGTCGGCACCGCGACGGTGCGCTCGGCCACGTCGACCACGACGCGGGCACCGGGGTCGGCGGCCAGCGCCGCGATGAGCTTCGCGACGCCTTCCTCCTCGGCCTGCGCCGTCACCAGCCCGGCGCCGACGCTGTTGCCGCGGAAGATGTCGGCGAAGCTCGGCGCGACAACCGCGTCGAATCCGAAGTCCTGGAGCGCCCAGACGGCGTGCTCGCGGGACGAGCCGCAGCCGAAGTTGGCCCCGGCGATCAGGATCTTTGCCTCCGCCGCCGACGGCTGGTTCAGCACGAAGCCCGGGTCGGCCCGCCAGGCCTCGAACAGCCCGGCACCGAACCCGGTTCGCTCGACCCGCTTCAGCCAGGCGGCCGGGATGATCTGGTCGGTGTCGATATCACGGCGGTCGAGCACGACGCCGCGGCCCTCGACGCTCTGCACGGCCCGCATCTAATGCGCTCCTTCCAGGTCACCGGGCACGGCGAAGTGCCCGGCCACGGCCGTCGCCGCCGCCATCGCGGGTGAGACCAGGTGGGTACGGCCGCCGGGACCCTGCCGGCCTTCGAAGTTCCTGTTGCTCGTCGACGCGCTGCGCTCGGCGGGCGCCAGGATGTCGCCGTTCATGCCGAGGCACATCGAGCAGCCGGCGGACCGCCACTCGAACCCGGCCGCGGTGAACACGGCGTCCAGGCCCTCGGCCTCGGCCTCGGCCTTGACCCTGGCCGAGCCGGGCACCACGATCGCGCGGACGCCCTGGCTGACCTGCCTGCCGCGGAGCACGCTGGCCGCGGCCCGCAGGTCCGCGAGGCGGCCGTTGGTGCACGAGCCGATGAAGACGGTGTCGACGGGGATGTCCCGCACCGCGGTGCCAGCCGCCAGGCCCATGTAGTCCAGCGCTCGCTGCGCGGCCTGCTGCTGCGCCGCCGAGGCGAACGAG
>JADGPC010000247.1 GCA_017882645.1 Streptosporangiales bacterium
AGCACCTCGGCCGCCGAGGCCGCGATTACCCGCTGGGCCTCATCGAGCTCGAAGTTCATTCAGCGCGCCTCCCTGGGCAGGCCGAGCACCCGTTCGGCCACCAGAGACAGCAGGATCTGGCTGGTGCCGCCCGCGATGCTCAGGCACCTGGTCAGCAGGAAGCTGTCCACCGCGTCGGCCGCGGCCCCGTCGGCCGCCGCGCCCTGGAGGCCGGCCAGCGCGACCGCGGTCTCGGCGACCGCCTGCCGGTGTGCCACTCCGATCAGCTTGCGGACCGCTGCTGTCTGACCGGCCTGCACGCCGCTGGCTACCGCGCTGGCGAGCCGGTCATCCATCACCGACAGCGCCAGGCTCTCGGCCAGCCGGGCGCCGATCTGGTCGAGCACGATGGGGTCGGCAACCCCGCCGCCGGCCTCCGCCGCAGCCAGCAGCTCCTGCGCATCCTCGCCCAGCCCGGCGCCGCGCACCATAGCGACCCGCTCGGTGGCCAGCGTGGTGCGCGCGACCTGCCAGCCCTCGCCCGGCTCGCCGACGACGCAGTCGTCGGGCACGAAGACGTCATCGAGGAAGACCTCGTTGAACATCGCCCGGCCGGTGATCTCGCGTAGCGGCCGCACCTCGATCCCCGGGTCGTGCATCGAGACCAGGAAGTAGGTGATGCCCTTGTGCTTGAGCACGGCCGAGTCCGTCCTGGCCAGGCAGATCGCCCAGTCGGCCTCATCGGCCAGCGAGGTCCAGACCTTCTGCCCGGTCAGCCGCCAGCCAGCTCCGCCCTCCCCGTCGCCCGTCACCCGCACCGCCTTCGTGCGCAGCGACGCCAGGTCAGAGCCCGCCTCCGGCTCGCTGAACAGCTGGCACCAGACGATCTCGCCGCTCAGCGTCGGCCCGGCGAACCGGTCGAGCTGCGCCGCGGTGCCGTGGCTCAGGATGGCCGGGATCGCCCAGCCGCCGATGCCCAGGTCCGGCCGCTCGATCCCGGCGCCGGCCAGTTCCTCGTCGATGATCATCTGCGCCGCCGGGCCGGCCGACAGGCCGTAGGGCGGCGGCCAGGCCGGCGCCGCGTACCCGATCTCGGCCAGCCCCTCGCGCCAGTGATCGCGCGGCGTGGCGGACACGGCATTGGCGACCACCCGTGCCGCCGCGCGGACCTGATCAGCATCCGATGGTTCGTTATCGCCGGAAGTCTTGATGCCGTCGAACGGGTGCCTGCGCAGACCGCCAAGCGCCAGCCCGGCCGCCCGCGCGCGCCACGCCGCGCTGCCGCCGAGCAGGCTGCGCAGCGCGAGCGCCCGGCGCAGGTACAGGTGGGCGTCGTGCTCCCAGGTGAACCCGATGCCGCCGAGCACCTGGATGCAGTCCTTGGCATTGTCGACGGCGGCGTCGAGCGCCACCGCGCCGGCCGCGGCGGCGGCCAGGGCCAGTTCGTCCGGCCCCTGGTCCGCCGCGCACGCGGCATCCCAGGCCGCCGCGGTGGCGAGTTCGGCCCGGCAGAGCATGTGCGCGCACAGGTGCTTGACGGCCTGGAAGGAGCCGATCGGGCGGCCGAACTGATGCCTGGTCCGCGCGTACTCGGTGGCGGTCTGGCTGCACCAGGTCGCGATGCCGGCCGCTTCCGCGGCGGCCAGCATGACGGCGAGGTCGGGTACCTGGCCGGAAACGCCGGCGGCTAGCACCTGACCGGCACTGACAGCCACGTCGTCGAGGGTGACGTCGGCGAGCGAGCGGGAGAAGTCGACCGGCGTCCGCTGGGCCAGGTGCACGCCGGGCTGCGCCGGGTCCAGCAGAAACCACGTCTGGCCGGAGTCGGCTGCCGCCGCGAGCAGCAGGTGCGAGGCATCGCCGGCGCCGAGCACCAGCGGCGCCGTGCCGCTGACCCGCAGCCCGCCGGCTTCCTGCCCCGCGCCGGTCAGGCCGCCCGGCGACGCGCCGGTCAGGCCAGCCGATGGCAGCGCGACTCCGAAGGTTGCCGCGCCCCTGGCGAGCCGGACGAGCAGCTCGGCGTGAGCGCCGCCGAGGCCGGCCGATCTGGCCAGCACGAGCCCGGCGAGCAGCGTGGGCAGCACCGGGCCAGGCGCGAGCGCCACGGCCAGGGCCTCGGCCACGACGGCGATGTCGGCGGCCGTGCCGCCGCCACCGCCGAGGTCGTCGGGCAGCGTGATCGAGAAGACGCCGAGGTCGGCCAGTCCGGCCCACCGGTCACCCGCGCCGCCACCCTGGCCGGCGCGCGTCTCCAGCTCGCGGACCGCGGCGATCGTGCCAGCCCGCTTCGCCCACTGGCCGACCGACTCAGCGATCGCCAGCTGCTCGGTTGTGACCGCGATGGGCACTGCTCCTCCTGCTGGTCCGGCGCGGACGGCTAGTCCGCGCACAGAAATTAGAACACGTTATAGTAATAGCGGCTAGCGCGACGGTGGCGGGCCGCGGGGACGAGAGATACGGACGACGTGAGACACAGATGACGGTGGCGAAGACCGCCGGCCCGCCGGCGACCTCAGGCGGCCCGGCCGAGAGCGAGCTGGGCTCGGCGGCGCAGCGGGAACGGCGCAAGCGGATACTCGACGCGACGCTCATCCTGGCCTCCAGGGGCGGCTACGACGCGGTCCAGATGCGCGAGGTCGCCGACCGGGCCGATGTCGCGCTGGGCACGCTGTACCGGTACTTCCCGTCCAAGATCCACCTGCTGGTCTCGGCGCTGGCCAGGGAGTTCGAGCAGACCAGGCAGAATCTCGGCAAGCGGCCGGTTCCCGGTGACACGCCGGCCGACCGGATCATCTACGTGCTGAACAAGGTGACCAAGAACATGCAGCGCGAGCCGCTGCTCACCGAGGCTATTACCCGGGCCTTCATGTTCGCCGACCCCAGCGTGGCCAGCGAGGTCAACGCGGTCGCATCGCTGATGGAGCGGATGCTGACCGACGCCCTGCACGACGGTGAGCCCACCAGCGACGAGCGCGCCATCGCCCGCGTGATCGGCGACGTGTGGCTGTCCAACCTGGTCGCCTGGGTCACTCGCCGGGCCTCGGCGACCGACGTGTCCAACCAGCTCGAGCTGGCGGCGCGCCTGCTGCTCAGGTAGCGGCTTTTCTCGGCAGATCCGCGCCGTACCAGGTCTCGATCAGCCAGCGCGAGATCGACAGCGACGGCGGCATGATCAGCTCGCCCGAGACCAGGGCGGCCCGCAGGTCCTCCCGGCTGTACCAGGCCGCCTCCTCGATTTCCTCCGCGTCGACGGTGATGTCCGTGCTGACCGCCTCGGCCCGGAATCCCAGCATCAGGTTGTGCGGCATCGGCCACGGCTGGCTGCCCGCGTAGGTGACCGCCGACACGGCCACCCCGGTCTCCTCGTGCACTTCCCGCGCGACCGCCTGCTCGGCGGACTCGCCCGGCTCCACGAATCCGGCCAGCACGGAAACCCGGCCTTTCGGCCACTGCGCGTTCCTGGCCAGCAGGCAGCGGTCCTGCGGATCGGTGACCACCATGATCACCGCAGGATCGCAGCGCGGGAAGTGCTCGCTGCCGTCGACCGTGCAGCGGCGCGAGTGGCCGGCTGTCTCCGGCTCGGTCGGCGCCCCGCAGCGCGAGCAGAATCCGGCGACGGCGTGCCAGTTCGCCAGCGCCACGGCATGGGTCAGCAGGCCGGCATCCCGGTCGGTGAGCAGCGTTCCCACCTCGCGGAGCCCGGCCCGGCGCAGGGCCGTTTCCTGGCCGGCCCCCCGGCGGCTCCCGTCACCGTCGGTCCCCGGATCGCCATCGGATGCGGGCAGTGGCGCGCCGACACCGAAGTGGGCCACGCCATCGGCATCGACGCCGAGCAGGAACCTGACGCCCTCGGGCGCCCGATCAGGGGAGACGAAGGCGAGCTCGGCCGTTCCGGCACCGAGCCTGGCCAGGACCTGGCCGTCCTCGACAATCAGGACCCGGGTTTGCGGATCGTCCCACGCCTTCGTCAGCCAGGCCGGGTCGCTCCGCAGCGCCGTCGACCGCTCGACCTCGTGCGCGGTCAGCGCGATCCCGCCGGACACGGAGATATGGGAGCGAGGCACGGCCTCAGAATACGTGTCGGGGCACCGTGCCGCCGGCCCGCGATCGGCCTCCGGGCCCGATCACCCGAGCCCTTCGAGCTCGTCCCACAGGTAGGCGGCCGTCTCGGCCCCCTTGAGCAGCAGCTTCATGTCGACCCGCTCGTTCGGAGCGTGAATCCGGTCGTCGTCCAGGCCCACGGCGATGAAGACCAGCGGCGCGTCGAGGATCTCGGTCAGATCCGCCTCTGGCCCGCTGCCGCCCTCCCTGGTGAACAGGACCTCCTGGCCGA
>JADGPC010000248.1 GCA_017882645.1 Streptosporangiales bacterium
AGCTGGCTTTGCTACGTTCTGGCCATGACCGATGCGGACATCAAGACCGTCGTCTTCGACATCGGCGGGGTGCTGCTCGACTGGGATCCGCGTCATCTGTACCGGCGGCTGCTCGACGATCCGGCCGCGCTGGAAGAGTTTCTCGGCGAGATCTGCACGCCGCGCTGGCATCTAGCCCATGATCTGGGCGCCGACACCGGGCAGTCGTGCCGCGAGCTGGCGGCGGCGCACCCGGAGCACGCCGACCTGATCATGGCGTGGGCGCACCGCAGCGAGGAGATGGTGGCCGGCCAGCTCGACGACGCGATTGCCGTGCTCGCCGACGTCCGGGCGGCCGGCCTCCGCTGCCTGGCGCTGAGCAACATGGAGCCAGACAAGTTCGCGCTGCGCCGGTCCCGGTATCCGTTCTTCGGCCTGCTCGACGGCTGCGTGATCTCGGGAATCGAGGGCGTGGCCAAGCCGGACCGCGAGATCTTCGAGATCCTGCTGACCCGCTACGACCTCGATCCCCGGGCTACGGTGTTCGTCGACGATGTCGCCGCCAACGTGGCGGCGGCCAGCGCGCTGGGCATCGTCGCGATCCGGTACACGGCCGCCGGTCAGCTCCGGGCGGACCTGCGCGCCCTGGGGGTCGCGATCGCGGCGTAGCGGCTGTCCCGCCTAGTGCGGACAGGACCCCATCGAGATCTTGGCCACCCTGAAGCCGCCCATGTTATTGCCCCTGACGCTGTGGCCGGTGTCGCTGGCGAACAGGTACAGCCGCTTGCCGCGGTAGGTGACCTGGCGTCGGTGGCCGGCCTTCATGGTGCCCAGGCAATGCGTGCCGAGCGGGATGGTCTTGCCCTTCGGCATGAACAGCGGCGGCCAGACGCCGAGGCAGGCTCCGCTGCAGCCGCCGCTCGGCTTGATGTACAGGCTGCGGCCGTGGGTCGTCGCGAGCATCTTGCCGAACGGGTGCCTGGTGACGACCTTGACCACGACCGCCTTCTTGGTCACGGCCGGGGCGGCCTGGGCCGCGACCAGGCCAGCCGAGACTCCCGTGACGCTGCCGATGACCGCTACCGCCGTCGCTGTCCGTAGCGCCCACTGCCGGGTGCTTCCGATCCGCCGCATGGCTCCGCCCCTCGCTCGTCAGCGGTGGAACGGATCCGGCAGCGCCGCGGTTCAGCACCTCGCCCGGTCGTGTTCGGGGCCGACGGTCAGGGTAGGTAACGGGCAGGACCAGATGCCGACGGGGACGGGCCGGGGGGCATGACGGGATCAGGCGCGGTTGCGGTTCGGCGCGGGCGAACGCCTGCCCGGCGCCAGTCTGCAAATGGCAGGCAGCCTGGCCGGGTACCGCCCGCCTCGCCGCTCACCGTGATCGAGTTCGCCACCAGGAGGCTGGCCGCGAGCCGTCCGCCGCTCGATGCCCTGCCCGGGGTGCTGAAGCGGCTGGCCGCCGACTTGGACGGCCAGGCTGCGCTGGCCTTCTCCCTGACGGACGACCCGCTGTCCTTCGGGGCGGCCGCGTATCCGGCTGACGCCGCCACCGAGGCGCTGCTGGCCGAGCTGAAGGTGCTCAGCGTGGTGCACGCCCGCACGGCGGCGTCCGGCGGGTCGTTCACCGCCAGGATCAGCTCCGCCGGGCCGGACGCGCGCACCGCGCTGGTGGCGTTCTCCGCGCCGGGATCGTGCGAGCGCACCTGCGTGCTGGCCCTGACCGGCCCCGCGCGGCGCTGGGACGGGCAGGTCCGCTCGGCCCTGCGGACGCTCGCCAGCGTCCTCGGCTGCGCGGTCAGCCGGTCGGAGATGATCAGCCATCCGCTGGCGAGTGAGCTTCAGCCTGGCGACGGCGACGCGCGGTTCCGGCTGCTCTCCAGGCTCGCCCCGGTCGGCATCGTGCAGTTCGACGCGCTCGGCCAGTGCACCTTCGTCAACGACCGCCTGTGCGAGTGGACCGGCATCTCCCACGAGGGCGCGCTGGGCCATGGCTGGGCCGAGGCGATCCATCCGGACGACATCAGCCGGGTCGAGGCGGAGGCGATCACGGCGATGGGCAACGGCACGGAGCTGCGCACCGACTGCCGCGTCCGGGGCTTCGGCGGTCCTCCGCGCTGGGTGAGCGCGGTCGTGATGCCGCTGCTGGGCGTCCATGACCAGGTAGATGGTTACCTCGCCGCCCTGACCGATATCTCCGAGCGCAAGCAGCGGTCGGCTGACCGGGAGCGCCGGCTAGCCAGCGAGAAAGCCGCGCGGCGGTCCGCGGAGAACGCCAGGCGCGAGCTGTCGTCGATGATCGCGCACCTGCATGAGCTGGACGAGCTCAAGACCCAGTTCCTGGCCACTGTCTCGCACGAGCTCAGGACCCCGCTCACGTCGATCATCTCGTTCACCGACCTGATCCTCGGCGAGGAACATTCGCTGTCCGCGGAATCGGCCGAGTTCCTCGGCATCATCGAGCGCAACGCGGAGCAGCTGCTCCGGCTGGTCGGCGACCTGATGCTGCTCAGCGGGCTGGAAGCCGGCGTGATCACGCTCCGCGTCGACGATGTCTCCGTCCCTGACCTGGTCAGGGACGCCGTCGCCACCGGATCGGTCGAGGCAGGCAAGCGGGGCGTCACGCTCACCGGGGTCGCCGAATCCGGCTGGCCGGCTCTCGGTGACCGGCTGCGGCTCCGTCAGGTGGTCGACAACCTGATCTCGAACGCGGTCAAGTTCACCAGCTCAGGCGGCCACGTCTCGGTCCGCGCCAGCCACGACGATCAGTTCTGGCGCATCGACGTGCAGGACGAAGGCATCGGCATCCCGGCCGACGAGCTGGGGCGGCTGTTCGGCCGGTTCTTCCGCGCGTCGAACGCAGTCGCCTCGGGCACGCCGGGCAGCGGGATCGGTCTGTCCATCGTGCGGACGATCACCGAGCTGCACGGCGGTCACGTCGAGGTCGCCAGCACGGTCGGCGAGGGCACGACCTTCAGCGCGTTCGTGCCGGTGCGGCGATGACCGGGCCAGCCGACAGCGCCAAGGGCCGGATCCTCCTGGTCGAGGACGACCCCGAGGCCGCGCTGTTCGCGATCCGGGTGCTCGGGATGCGGGGCGGCTTCGATGTCACGCACTCGGCAGACCCGGCGGTGGCGCTGCGCCGGGCCAGGGAGGAGTCCTGGGACCTGGTCATCACCGACATCGAGATGCCTGGCATGACCGGCCTCGAGTTGCTCGAGCAGCTGCGGCTGCACGACCCGCTCGTTCCCGTCGCGGTGGTCACCGCGCACGTGACGGTCGACAACGCCGTCAGCGCCCTGCGGAACCGGGCTGACGAGTTCCTGGAAAAGCCGCTCCGGGCCGAGCCGCTGATCGAGACGGCGGTCGCTCTGGTCGCCAAGGGCCGGGCGGCCCGGCTGGCCGGCCGCGAGGTCGTGCTGGCGATCGGCGCGCACCCCGACGACGTCGAGATCGGGGCGGGCGGGACGCTGCTCGGCCATCACCACGCCGGCCATCAGGTGGCGATCCTGACCATGACCCGGGGTGCCCGCGGCGGCCTGGAGGACCAGCGGGCCGAGGAGTCGGCGAACTCGGCCAGGATCCTGGGCGCCGACCTGTACCTGGAAGACCTCGACGACACCAGCATCAGCGAGGGCGACCCGACGATTACCGCGATGAGCCGCGTCATCGAGCAGGTCGAGCCGACCATCCTGTACACCCACTCGATCCACGACGTGCACCAGGACCACCGCAATACGCACCGGGCCGCGATGGTGGCTGGCCGCGGGGTAGGCCGGGTCTACTGCTTCCAGTCCCCGTCGGCCACGGTCGAGTTCGGGCCGTCGCTGTTCGTCGGCATCGACGCGCAGCTCTCGGGGAAACTGGCCGCCATCGACGCCTTCGTCTCGCAGACCACGGTGCGTGAGTACCTCGAGCCCGACCTGATCTCCTCGACCGCCCGGTACTGGGGCCGGTTCGCGCAGGCCAGGTACGCCGAGGCGTTCGAGGTGGTGCGGGACCGCGGTGCCATCCGCTCCGGGCCGGCCAGGGACGCGCACGAGGCTGGCCGGTCCCGCTCAACATCGGAGACCGACTCGGAGGACCCGCATGCCATTGCCTGACGCCGGGACTCGCGTCCTGGTCACCGGAGCGGGCGGCCCTGCGGCGATCGCGGTGATGCGATCGCTGAGCGCCGATCCCGCGGTCTGCCTGCTGGCTGCCGACATGGACTCGTGGGCGGCCGGCCTCTACCTCGTCCCGGCGGCGGAGCGCACGCTGATCCCGGCGGGCGCCGCGAGCGGATTCGCCGACACCGTGCTCGCCCGGTGCCGGCAGCTCGCCGTCGACGTGGTCATCCCGACGGTCGACGCCGAGCTGCGGCCGCTGGCCGCCGCCCGCACGGCCTTCGCCGCGGCCGGCCTGAAGCTGATGCTCGCGCCCGACCAGGCGCTGCACGTGATCCTGGACAAGCTCGCCCTGGCCAGGCACTGCCAGGACGTCGTCCGGGTGCCCCGCACGGAGCCGCTGGACGACGCGCTCGACCCGGCCGGATGGACCTATCCCGTGGTCGTCAAGCCGAGGGCGGGCAGCGGCTCGCGGGATATCAGGATCCTGCGCTCGGCCGCGGAACTCGCCGCCGCGGAGCGGTCCGGGGGCCTGCTGGTGCAGGAGTACCTGCCGGGCGACGAGTACTCCATCGACGTGTTCGCCAGCCAGCCGGGCCACGTCATCGCGTCCGTGCCCAGGCTGCGGGCCAAGGTGGACTCCGGCATCTCGGTGGCCGGCCGCACCGTGCGCGATCGCGGGCTCGAGCAGTTCGGAGCCGCCGTCGCCGAGGCCACCGGGGTGCAGTTCATGGCGAACGTGCAGGCGAAGCGGGACGCCTCAGGACGCCCGTCGCTGCTCGAGGTGAACCCGCGCGCGCCGGGCTCGCTGGCCCTGACCATCGCCAGCGGCGTGGACATGCCGCGGCTGGCGATGGCCGTGCTGTTCGGGCGCCCGGTGCCCGATCACGCGGACTTCCGCGAGATCGCGATGGTCCGCTTCCTCGACGAGCGGGTGGTCGAGCTCGCGGAGATCCGGCGGGGCGCGGCATGACCCTCACCGTGCCGCTGGACGAGGATTATCACGTCCACTCCACCTTCTCCGACGGCGCGAGCACGATCGCGGACAACGTCGCGGTCGCACGCGACCGCGGCCTGCGCCGGCTGTGCCTCACCGACCACGTGCGCGCCGCCACCGCCTGGCTGCCCGATTACGTGGCCGCGGTGGCCGCGCTCCGCGCTGATGACGGCACCGAGCTGGTCACCGGCGTGGAGACGAAGATACTGGACTCCGACGGCCGGCTGGACCTGCCCGACGACCTGGCCGGGATCGAGCTGGTGCTGATCGCCGATCACCAGTTCCCGGCCGAGCACGGACCCGTTCTTCCTGGCGAGCTGCGGGTCCTGATCGAGCGGGGCACGATCGGCGGTCCTGAGGCGATCGAGGACCTCGTCGACGCCACCGCGGCCGCGCTGACTGCCGTCACCGGCCCGCGGGTGCTGCTCGCCCACCTGTTCAGCATCCTGCCCAAGCTTGGCCTTGACGAGTCCGCCGTCCCCGACGCCAGCCTCGCCCGGCTGGCCAGCCGGGCGGCCGAGGTCGGCACGATGCTCGAGATCAACGAGAAGTGGAGTTGCCCGTCGGCCAGGACGGTGCGCGCGTTCGGCTCGGCCGGGGTCCCGGTGGTCGCGGGCAGCGACAGCCATGACTGCGCCGGCATCGGCGTTTTCCCGTCCGTCCGGCAGACCCTCGACGCCGTGGCGGCTGGCCGCCGCTGATGGGCGCCAGCGGCGGCCGCCTGATCGCGGCGTGGGTGCTGGTCGCCTTCGTCATCGCGGGAGCGTTCCCGCTCGTCACCGGCATCTACCAGTACCTGCTCGTGATCGTGCACTTCAGCCGCCTGCACTACAAGCGGTGCGCGCCGTGGCTGCCGCGCACCGCGATCCTGATCCCGGCCTGGAACGAGGGGGCGGTGATCGGCACGTCGATCGACCGGCTGATGCGGCTCGACTACCCGGCCGACGCCCTCCGCATCTACGTGGTCGACGACGCCAGCACCGACGAGACGCCGCGGCTTGTGCAGGCGAAGGCGGCCGAGTATCCGGGAAACGTCTTCCACCTGCGCCGGGACAAAGGCGGCGAGGGGAAGGCCCAGACGCTCAACCACGGCCTGGCCACGATCATGAGCGACGACTGGATGCAGGCGCTGCTGATCATGGACGCCGACGTGGTGTACGAGCGGACCTCGCTGCGCGCCATGACCAGGCACCTGGCCGATCCCGCGGTCGGCGCGGTCACCGGCTACATCCAGGAAGGCAGCCGGCCGGGGAACTACCTGACCAGATTCATCGCCTACGAGTACATCACCGCGCAGGCGGCCGCGCGCCGGGCGCAGAACGTGATCGGCGCGCTGGCGTGCCTGGCGGGCGGCGCCCAGCTGCATTCACGGGCCAACATCGAGGCGATCGGCGGCCGGATCGACACCGGAACCCTGGCCGAGGACACCGTGAGCACGTTCCGGACCCAGCTGGCCGGCCGCCGGGTGCTGTTCGAGCCGCACGCCAAGGTCTGGGCCGAGGAGCCCGGGTCCATTTCCGCGCTCTGGAAGCAGCGGCTGCGCTGGGCCCGTGGCAACGTCCAGGTCACATGGCGGTTCCGGAGGGTGTGGTTCAGGCCGGCCCGCGCGCACCGGCTCGGCAGCCTGAGCTTCGGTGCGATCTGGTTCTCGGTGTTCCTGCTGCCGGTGACGCTCCTGCTGGCCTCGGCGTCGCTCGTCGCGCTGTACTTCGTCGACAGCCAGCTGAGCCACACGGCCTTCAAGTCGCTGTGGATCATCAACGTGATCACGTACGTGTTCCTGCTGTTCTACACGCTGCTGATCGACCCGCAGTCGGGCCGCCGGTCCTGGCGCCAGGGCGCCCTTTTCCCCGGACTCGTCAGCCTGGTCATCATGGCCTCGGTGCTGCTCTCGGCGCAGGTGAACTGGCTGGCCAGGAACGCTCTGGTCTGGGCCGGGGTCGGCTACGGCCACACGGTCGTCGCGTCCGAGGTCCTGTTCGCCTACGTCTGGCTGGCCGGCTCGATGGCGGTGGCCTACCTGGCGAAGGTCGTCGAGCGCGACAGCGGGCCGGGCAAGTACCTCAGCAAGGTGCTGCTCTACCTCGCCGGGTACGGCTCGCTGCTGTGCGTCATCACCCTGACCGCGTACCTGAAGGAGTTCAGCCGAGCGGAGGCAACATGGGACAAGACGATGAAGACCGGCAAGATCGGCGTGCCGTCATGACCGGCGACGGGTCGTCGTATGACTACGCCGCCGAGATCAGGAACGCCATCCGGTACGAGCGCGCGCTGGCGGTCAAGGCCGTCATCCCGCTCGCCATGGTTGGCCTGGTCATCGCGGTCTACCAGACCGTGCACTGACGACTACAGCAACTGGTCGCGGACCTGCCCGTACATGTAGGCGCCGAGCCAGCGCCCCATCTCGTCGAAGAGCCGCCGCCGCGCCTGCGTCGACCCGGCGTCCGGCGGGCTGTCCGGGGACGAGACAGGCTCATCCTGGAGGTGGAGCCAGGTCACGTGCTGGCCGAGCCTGACCGCGTCCGTGCCGCGGCGGTCCCGCCGGTCCCGGCGGCCGCCTCCGGCCGCTCCCTGCCCCTGGCCGGCCAGCGCCGAGATCACCAGGACGGGGCAGGCGATGTCCAGCTTCCCGTTCAGCCCACGCCCGAAGTCCGGGTTCGACAGGATCAGCGCGTCGACCGGGCTGGCTGCCCGCCGGGCATGACACCACAGGGCCGCGGCCGCGGCGGCGTCGTCTTGCGCGCTCAGGATGATCGCGTCGATGCCGTCGGCTTCCCGCAGGTACCGGCACGCGGAGTCGAGCGCCGCGAAGCAGGCCCGCGCTGCCCTGGTCGGGCGGCGGCGTGAACCCGATTCCATCGGTTCGCGGTGGTCCAGGTCGGTCACGTAGAAATGGAATCCGCGCTCGTTGTACCAGCGCGCGAGGTCGGCGGGCGCGAACGAGCCGGCCAGGTCGTGCAGGTGCAGGACGGCGCGCCGGCTCGGCCGGGCCGAGCGGCGCAGGAAGACGGCCGAGCCGAGGGAGCCGGACGCGACATCGGGAGCGGGCGGCAGCGCGACCGCCTCGTACTCGTCGAAGGCCCCGCTCTCCTCAATCATGAGGCCCATTCACTTCCCCGTCC
>JADGPC010000026.1 GCA_017882645.1 Streptosporangiales bacterium
CGTCCATCGGAGCACCCCAGTGGCCGTAGCCGGGATCCTCGGTACCTGGCCGCAGCGAGAACTTGAGCAGCCGCTGGTCCATCGAGACGATGCCGGCGTAGTACGACGAGTACGTCTTGCTCTGCCGGACGTAGGTCTTGAAGACCGCGGGCACGCCCTTGACGCTGACCGCGACCTTCCAGACGCCCTCGCCGGGCAGCGGCCGGCCAGCGGGCGAGCCGATGCTGGCCGGGATGATCGGAACGATCCCGTGGTAGTGCTTCTTCTTGTGGACAGTCTGGCCACCGAGCTTGTTGAACTTGACGTCGGGATTACCGCCGGTCTTCGGCTTCTGATACGTCAGCCACTCACCGAAGGTGACCACGGGGCCCAGGTAGTGGTTGCGCGCCCACTCGGCGACCCGCTCCGACGCGGTGCCGCCGCCAGGAACCGTCAGGGCGTGCCCGATCGACCAGCCAGTGACGAGGAGGAACGTCGCCAGCAGCGCTGCCAGCACGCGAAGCACCAGACGTGATCGCCGACCAAGTCGGCGACCTCCGCGCCGGGACCGACGACCACCGCGCGGCGGCCACTGTGACGTGGACCGCGACTGGCGGGCGTGTGTAACCGGTCGGGCCACGCAGACCTCCTTGTTCGCGTGCATATTCTGCCGTATTGCTGCTGTCTTGCTCTGCTGTATTGGCCGATAGCCTCGGCTAGCTGGCAGCAGCCGACGGGCCTAGCCTGCAGGCCGCCGGAGGGCGGTTGGCCATAGGTGCTCCCGAGTCGCTCACTCTATGCGACCTTTGCGGGGCGCCAGCCACGACCTACCCCACATGAACGGGACAACGCGCCCGTGTGCCTGAGAGTTTCCATCCGGCCTACCAAACTGCGGCGATGGCCCGTCCGCGCTCGTCCCCCGCGGCCCGGGCATCCCGGCCCCGCCACTAAGCTGTCCGGCGACAGATTCACCGGAAGGATCAGCAATGAGCGACGACAGCGCCGTCCAGCGGACCCTGGTCCTGCTCAAGCCGGACGCGGTGGCGCGCGGACTCACCGGGCGCGTGCTCGCCCGTTTCGATGATGCGCTGCTCAAGATCGTCGCGGCCAGGATGGTCTGGATGGACGCCGAGCTCACCAGACAGCATTACTTCGACCTGGAAGAGCGGTTCGGCCCCGAGGTCTACAACCTGATGGCGCGGTTCATGCAGTCCGGCCCGGTGATCGCGCTCGTCCTCGAAGGAATCGGCGCGGTGCCCTGCGCGCGCAAGATTGTCGGCTCGACCTATCCCGATCAGGCGGCCCCGGGCACCATCCGAGGCGACTTCGCCCACATGAGCAGGGCCTACGCGAACGCGAGCGGCCTGCCGGTGGCCAACCTCGTGCACGCCTCAGGCAATGCCACCGAAGCGGAGCGCGAGATCGGCGTGTGGTTCACCAAGGCCGAGTTGTTCGACTACCCCTGCGCTGCCCAGCGGTTCACCTCCTGACGGCGGTGCCTGGCATGGAAGCGAACGGGAACCAGCCGGACGAGGTCACGCGGGCCGCGCTCGAAGCTGTCTCCGAGGCCACCGAGCTAACCGGCCCCGGGCTAGCCACTACCGGGCAGCGCCGATCCCTGCGGCGCCGCGGGATCCGCGGACGGATCAGCCAGCGGCTGTCCAGGCGGGCCGATCGCGCGAGAGGCGAGCGCCGGCTGAGCGCCACGCTGCGCGGCGCCGCCAGCCGCGGCGCGCACGTCGCGGGGCGCGGCTTCTCCGCTGGCAGCCGCTGGCTGACCGGTCAGGTGCTCGCGATGGCACCCAGGCTTCCGGTCAGGGACCTGGCCACGCTTCGTGCCCAGTTCCCCGGCCGGTCACCGGACCAGCTGGCCGACGCGCTGATCGACGGTGCGTCCCGCGCTTCCGCCGCGGTCGGGATGGCGGTCGGAGCGTGGGCGGTGCTGCCTCTCCTGCCTGCCGCAGGAGTGGAGATCGCGACCGAGACCCTGTCCGTCGTCGGCATCGAGATCAAGCTCGTGGCCGAGCTGCACGAAGTCTACGGGCAGGCCGTGCCCGGCAACGTGATGGAGCGGATGACCGCCTACGTCGGGGCGTGGGCGCAGCGCCGGGGCGTGGCCCTGGCGCCGGGCGGCCTGGTGCTGGCCGCAGGATCTCCGCTCGCCCGGCAGCTGCGCCGCCGGCTCGCCGCCCGGGCTGGCCGGAGCGTGTTCTCGCTCGGGCCGCTACTGACTGGTGCCGCGGCCGGCGGATTGATCAACCGCAGGGAGACCCGCAAGCTGGGCCGCATGCTCAGCGCTGACCTGCGCAGGAGGTCGCCGCATGCGGGCCACTGGCCGGACCAGCTAGGCCCGGGGATCGACCGGCCGGGTCCGGGAATCGGCTGGCCGGGTCCGGGGATCGGGCGGCCAGGCCCGGGGGCCTAACGGCTTTCCTGGCCCGAGCCAGGCCCGAGCCAGCGGTCCAGCCAGCCGAACTGCTCGGCTAGCACGTGCAGCACGGACTCCCTGGCCAGGTAGCTGTGGCTCTCCAGCGGCAGGATCACCAGCCGGGCGGTACCGCCGTTGCCACCGATAGCCTGGAACAGCCGCTCCGACTGAACCGGGAACGTGCCCGAATTAGCGTCCTCGGCACCGTGCACCAGCAGGATCGGAGCGCTGATCTGGTGCGCGTACCTGAACGGCGACACCTGGTCGTAGACCGCCGGCACCTCCCAGAAGCTGCGCCGTTCCGTCTGGAAGCCAAACGGCGTCAGGGTCCGGTTGTAAGCGCCGCTGCGGGCTATCCCGGCCGCGAACAGGTCCGTATGCGCGAGCAGGTTGGCGGTCATGAAAGCGCCGTAGCTGTGCCCGGCGACAGCCACCCGCGCCGGGTCGGCGATGCCGACCTCGGTCAGCGCCTTAATGTGTGCGGCCGCGGCGGCGGTGATCTGCTCGAGATAGGTATCGTTCTTCGTTTCAGGGTCACCGATCACCGGCATGGTGGCATTGGCCAGCACGGCATAGCCGCGCAGCACGAACCAGGCCGGGTCGGAGGCCGTGAGCCTGGTGAACCGCGTCGCGGCGCCGCGCACCTGCCCGGCGGTCCCCGTGCTGCCGAAGTCGTACGGATACGCCCAGATCACCAGGGGCAGCCGGCCATCGCGGGCCAGGTCGTAGCCGGGCGGGGTATGCAGCAGCCCGGAGAGCTGGACGCCGTCGCCCCGGTCGGTGACGACCAGCTGCTTGCCCAGGCCGGTGAGCTGCGGATGCGGGTCGGGCCACCCGGTGAGCGGCCGGGAGCGGCCGGCACCGGGCTCCGGCTGCACGTTGCCGACCTGGGTCAGGAACAGATTGGGCGGCTCGGCCGGGCTCTCGTGCCAGATCACTGCCTGACCGGCGGCACCGGCGGCGAAGCAGAGCACGGTCTCGTACGCATCGGCGGGGCTGGAGAACAGCCGGCTTGCCTGTCCGGTCGCCAGGTCGTGGCGGTCGAGGAACGGGCGTTCACCCTCCGGCGTCGCCCCGTCACCTCGCAGGAAGATCGCCGTGCCGTCCTGCCGGACGGTCCTGGTGCCGTCCGGGTGCAGCCGCATCATCGGCGAGCCGGGGTCGGCGTAGTCGTCGTCTTCCGCCAGGTCGAAGATGACCTTGTTCCGGCCAGGATCGGACAGGTCGCACTGCCACGTCGTCAGCCACCGCCGGTCCCGGTCACGCTCGACCATCAGCAGCGCATCGGCAGCGTCCAGGTTGGTCCAGCCCAGGCAGCGATGGGTGACCAGGAAGGCGAGCTCTGGATCGCTGTCAAACGGCGCGGACAGCGCCATGATCGCGTCGCGGTGCTCGGCGGCCACGACCGGGTCGCCTCCGTCGCGGGCCTCGGTCCACAGCACCCTGGCCGGTGCCCGCTCGTCCCACGCCACCTGCCGCGGCCCGGTCGGCACTCCCATCCTCGGGACCTCGTCGCTGACCGGCAGATCGGCGATGACCTTCACGAGCTTGCCCGCCGCCGTCCAGATTTCCGTGCGCCGCGCGAAATAGCCGCAGGGCACCCGGAAGGAGAAGGGCCGCTGCAGCCGGTAGACCAGCAGGAACCGGCCATCGGGGGACTCGGTGATGTACTGGTACAGGCCTGCCGGCCCGAGCTGCACGGTCGCGCCCGTCGCCGGATCGGCCCGCAGCGGCACGGTGGTCGCCAGCGCCTCGAACCGGTCCTCGTCGGCCGCGTTGGTCAGCAGATCGGTGAAGGTCGCCATCTGCGATCGCTTGCCCGATACCTCTTCGACCCGCGGCTCGACGGCCGGCCCGGCACTGGCAGCAGCGGGCGGGCCGGCCGAGGGCGCGCCGAGCACGAACAGCGATCGGCCGTCTCTCGACCACCTGACCGTGCCGCCCAGCCCGGGAGGCTCGGCCCCGAGCACGTCCTTGACCCGGAGCCCGGGAACCTGGACTGGATCGGAGCCGCCGCTCGCGTCGCAGGTCCAGACACCGATCCCGGCGGGCTCGTCGACCGTGAAGGCGAACCGCCGGCCGTCCGGCGCCCAGGTCGGCACGCTGACCTGAGCGCCGTCCGGGAGAGAGAGAATCCGCTCGGTGCCGTCGCTGATCCGCAGCACCGACAGCCCGGTGAACCGCCTGGTCCGCTGCCGCCCGCCGAGACCCGGATCCAGCCGCAGGCCGGCCAGGCTGAGCCGCGGCCTGGCCAGCATCGCGATGGGCGGATGGGCCTGATAGTGCACCAGCACCACGAACTGCTCGCCGGGGGACGGCGATGCCAGCGGCGTCGGGGGCGCATCGATGATCGAGACCACGTCAGGATCGGGAACAGCGAACGGCAAATCCGGTCCCCTCGCTAGATCTGGGTGCGGCACCGGCAGCTTAGTTGCTGGCCCGGTTAGCTGCTTGCCCGGCAGCCCGACTAGTCATATCGGCGCAAGAGTATCCGTGATCATGAAGGCGCCTGACCAAATGGTAAGCCGCAGGTAACCTTAGGCAGCATGATCGAAGACAGGACACGGCGCCTACTCGAGGTCAGACTTGCCCGTGATCAGGCCGGTCAGCGGCTTCCTTCGGTCGCCGCCGGGCTCGTCCGCGATGGTGAGATTGTCTGGGCCGGCGGTCGCGGTCTGGTGGATGGCCAGGCACCCGACTCGAACACTCAGTACCGTGCCGGGTCTATTACCAAGACCTTTGTCGCCGCGTCAGTGATGCAGCTGCGCGACGCGGGAAAGGTGCGTCTTTCCGACCCGATCGCCGGCTACCTCGACGACGGGGCCGCGGGGGCGGCCGGGTCGATGACCATCGGCCAGCTCCTCTCGCACTCAGCCGGCCTGCGCGCCGAGACGGCCGGCCCGTGGTGGGAGCGGACCCAGGGATCATCGCTCGCCGAGCTGTCCGCTGGCTCGCTCGGCGAGGAAGCGGCCAGGTTCAGGCCCGGCCGCCGGCACCATTACTCGAACGTCGGTTACGCGCTCCTCGGAGCGCTGCTGTCGGCCCAGCATGGCCGGCCGTGGTACGACGTGATCGCCAGCGAGCTGCTGCGACCCCTGGGCATGCACCGGACGACCACCAGGCCGCGGCGGCCGCATGCGACCGGGTACGCCGTGCACCCATACGCCGACGCGCTGCTGGCCGAGCCCGAGCACGACGCGGGCGCGATGGCTCCGGCCGGCCAGCTCTGGACGACCGTGGCCGACCTGGCCGCCTTCGCCAGGTTCCTGGCCGGCGACTCGCCTGGGCTGCTCGAGCCGACGACGCTGGCCGAGATGCGCGAGCCGATCGTGATCAACGACCTGGCCAGCCAGCCGTGGGCAACCGGATACGGGCTCGGGCTCCAGCTGTGGAACGTGGCCGGCGTGCGGTACTACGGGCACACCGGCTCGATGCCCGGCTTCATCGCCGTCGTCCAGATCACCGACGGTCCCGGCACCGACACGGCGATCGTGCTCTGCAATTCCACCACCGGCTTCAGCCGTTCGCTCGGCACCGACCTGCTCGGCATCCTGGCCGACGGCGAGCCATACTGCCCGCCCGAGTGGACGCCCGCCCGGGTCAGCGACGACCTGCTCGACCTGCTCGGCCCCTGGTACTGGGGCCCGGCGCCGTTCACGCTGCGGCTGGCCGGCGATCTGCTCGAGCTGCACATGCAGGACGGGGACGGCCGGGCGATGCGGTTCAGGCGCGACGCCGACGGCGGCTGGGTCGGCGTCGACGGTTATCAGGCCGGTGAGCCGCTGGTCCCGGTCATCGGCCAGGACGGCTCGGTGAAGGCACTGGACATCGGCTCGTTCATCTACACCAGAACGCCGTACGATCCGGCTGCGCCAGTCCCCGGCGGCGTCGATCCCGACGGCTGGCAGGCGGCCCCGGCCGTCCAGTCGGTCTGAACCTGCGGTGGCCGGCCCTACCGGACGGGCCACCGCAGGCGACCACCAGCTAGTACCAGCCGTAGGCGCGCTCATGCGCCCAGGCCCGGCTGGGCTTCCCGTAGCGTGACCTGATGTAGCGCAGTCCCCACCTGATCTGGGTCCTGGCGCTGGTCCGCCAGTGCGGGCCTGCCGATGCCATCTTGCTGCCGGGTACGGCCTGGGGAATGCCGTATGCGCCCGAGTACGGATTGGACGCGTAGACGTTCCAGCTGCTCTCCCGGTCCCACAGCCAGTTCACGTACCTGAACTGGTACTTCGGCCGCCAGCCGAACCGGTGGGACATCATCTTCCAGGCGATCTCCCGCTTCCGCCCGAGCCGGTGCCGCGCGGCGGCGGTGGCCTGGGTGGTGAGCAGAGCGGCCGAGTTGCCCTCGGTCGCCCGAGCGGTTCCTGCGGTGCGCGGGGCGCTGACCGTGTGCGCCGGCCTGGCCGGCTGGGCAGCGGCGCTGGCCGACATCCCGCCGCTGGCGGCTATGGCCGCCACGGCGAACGCGGGGGCGCTCAGAGCGATGGTGAATCGGGTGGACGTGCGGCTGAGCAATCTCGAGCGAGACAAGGTGAACTTTCGGCCGGGCACGCTATTTCGCGTGCTCAAACACCACCCCTTGACTGCCTGCCATGACCTTCTGGCCGGGCGGGCCTGACCCGCCGGCTCGGCAGTTGCGTGCGAGCTCGTCGCAGGTTCAGGGCGACAAAGTGGTCACGTCATGTGACACGCCGCGCACGCGGGGTGCCTTCGCCCCACTACGATGCCCGAAGATCTGGGCATAGGCCGACGGAATCACCGAAAGACTTCTATGAAATGAATCACATCTGTGGTTCGGAGCCCTTGTGTCATTCGCCGGTCACGGCATTCCGCTGGGCCGGGCAAGCGGCGCAGGTACCGCAAACCGGCACGTCAGCGCCGTTCGGTGGGAAACGGTCAGTAAGCCATAAGCCTCCGGATGGCGGCGGCCACTTTCTCCACGGTGGGGATCACCTGCTGCTCGAGCGCATCGGCGAAAGGCAGCGGCACGCAGTCGGCGGCGATCCGCCTGACCGGGGCATCGAGCAGCTCGAAGCCCTCGTCGGCGACGATCGACGCGACCGTGCCGCCCCAGCCGCCCTGGTACGGGTTTTCCTCCACGATCAGCAGCCGTGAGGTCCGGCCGACCGACTCAAGCACCGTGGCCATGTCGAGCGGTACCAGGCAGCGCAGGTCGATGACCTCGGCGCTGACACCGTCGGCGGCCAGCCGGTCAGCGGCCGCCAGGGCCATCGGCACGGTGACCGCCAGGGCGACGATCGTGAGGTCCGTCCCGGCCCTGGCGATTGCGGCCTGCCCGAGCGGCACCACATGATCCGCAGGAGCCGCCGGCCCCTTGCTGGCGAACAGGCCCTTGTGCTCGAAGAAGACCACCGGGTCCTCACTGCGCACGGCCGATGCCATCAGCCCGACCACGTCCGCCGGATTGGACGGGGCGACGATCTTCAGGCCGGGGATGGCGAGCGTCCAGTTCTCCACGGCCTGCGAGTGCTGCGCGCCGAAGCCCAGGCCGCCGCCGTTGGCGGTCCGCACCACCACCGGAACCGTGATCTGACCGCCGGTCATGTACCGGATCTTCGGCATCTCGTTGGCCAGGTAGTCCCAGCACACGGCGAAGAAGTCGGAGAACATGATCTCGGCGATGGGCCGCATCCCGGTCATCGCCGCGCCCATGGCCAGGCCGAGGATGGCCTGCTCGGAGATCGGCGTGTCCCAGATCCGGCCTGGCCCGAACTCCTCGAACAGCCCCTGCGTGGTCTTGAACACCCCGCCGGCCTTGCCGATGTCCTCGCCGAGGCACACGACGGCCGGGTCGCGCCGCAGTTCGCGCGCGATGCCCTCGGCCACGGCCTCCCGGTACGTGACTGTCTGTCCGAGCGCGCTTATGTCCGCCATTGCGAGCCTCCGTCTGCCCATACATCGGTAAACGCATCTGCTGGATCAGGCGCGGGCGCGGCCCTGGCCGCGGCGACCGCCTCGGCGACCACCTGCGCCGCGCGGTCGTCGGCCCGGACGGCGTCCTCGACGGGAACGCCGAGCGTGGCCAGCCTGGCCCTGGCGATGTCGAGGGGGTCCCTTTCCATCCATTCCTGCACTTCCTCGGCGGGCCGGTAAGTCGCCGGGTCGGTGCGGCTGTGACCGAAGTGGCGGTAGGTACGGGCCTCGATCACCGTCGGGCCCTGCCCCGACCTGGCGCGCTGCACCGCGCGGGCGGTGGCGGCGGCCACGACCACCACGTCGTTACCGTCGATCACCTCGGCGGGGATCGCGTACGCCGGGGCACGGTCGGCGGCCGGATTAGGGACGGGAGTCACGGAGCCGATCGGCGTGTACTCCATGTAGAGGTTGTTCTCGCAGATGAACAGCACGGGCAGAGACCAGACCGCGGCGATGTTCAATGCTTCGTGGAACGCCCCGATATTGGTCGCCCCGTCGCCGAAGAAAGCCACGGCGACCTGCCCGCTGCCCCTGAGCTTGGCCGACCACGCCGCGCCGGCGGCCAGCGGCAGGTGCGCGCCGACGATCGCGTACGAGCCGAGCATTCCCGCCGAGGCCTTGGTCAGGTGCATCGACCCGCCCTTGGCCTTGCAGATGCCGGTCGCCTTGCTCATCAGCTCGGCCAGGCACTCCTCCGGGGTGGCGCCGCGCGCGATCGCGTGGTGATGGCCGCGGTAGGTGGCGAAGACGTAGTCGTCGGGGCGCAGGGCCGCGCTGGCACCGACCGCGACGGCCTCGTGGCCGGCCGCGAGGTGGGTTGTTCCCTTCACCAGGCCGGCCAGGAACAGGTCGTGCGCCGCCTTCTCGGTCCGGCGGATCACCGCCATCTGCTCGTACAGCGCCAGCAGTTCGCTGGCTCCGATGTCGTCCGTCGCGGCAACCGCTGTCATCGCGCCTCCCCTGGCTTGGTCTCGCCCGGGCCGGCGCCCGCGGGGGGTTTCGGGGGGTCGTCCCCCCGGCCGGCGCCCGCGGGGGGTTTCGGGGGGTCGTCCCCCCGGCCGGCCGGGGTGTTGAGGTGGGACTGGCTCTCGCGGAGCGTGTCGAGCTGGCCGCCGACGGTCCAGTACTTCCGGCCGGCCACGAGGAGTTCCTCGGCGGGGAACTTGGTGATCACCTCGCACCCGTCGGCGGTCACGACGACTTCCTCCTCGATCCGGGCGGCCGACCAGCCGTCGGCGGCCGGCCAGTAGGTCTCGAGCGCGAACACCATGCCCTCCTCCAGCGGCTCGGGATGATCGAGGGAGACCAGCCGGCTGAAGATCGGCTTCTCCCAGATCGACAGGCCCACGCCGTGACCGTACTGCAGCGCGAAAGCGGCTGTCTCGTCCGGAAAGCCGAACTCCTCGGCGCGCGGCCACCCCGACACGATGTCGGCGGTGGTCGCGCCCGGCCGGACCATGGCGATCGAGGCGTCCATGTACTCGCGGCACCTGGTGTACGCATCGCGCTGCGCCCGCGACGCGCTGCCGACCGCGAGCGTGCGGTAATAGCAGGTCCGGTAGCCGTTGAAGCTGTGCAGGATGTCGAAGAAAGCCGGATCCCCCGGCCGCAGGATCCGGTCGCTGAACACGTGCGGGTGCGGCGAGCACCGCTCCCCGGAGATCGCGTTGACCCCTTCCACGTACTCGCTGCCCAGGTCGTACAGCACCTTGGCGACCAGCCCGACGCACTCGTTCTCCCGCACTCCGGGCCGCAGGAACGCGTACAGCTCGTCGTAGGCGGCATCGACCATCGCGCAGGCCTGGGCGAGCAGGGTGATCTCGTCCTTCGTCTTGGTGCGCCGGGCCTCGAGGAACACCTGCTGGCCGTCGACCGCCTCGATCCCCTCGGCCCTCAGCGCGGCCAGGACCGGCATCTCGGCGACGTCGATCCCGACCGGCGCGTCCGCCAGACCGCGCTCGCGAAGCTCGGCAGCGACCTTCCTGGCCAGCTCGCGGGCGATCCCCGCGTCCGGGTGGAACGCGCCACGCAGCGTGGAGATGCCTGCCCGGGCGCCGGTCCGCGCCGCGCCCTCCATCGTCGGCTCCCCCGGCGTGTGATCCAGCCAGGGATTATAGATCTGATGGTGCCGGGCCGCCGAGCCGAAATCCCACGTGACCGGCTCACCGCCGCGCGGCAGCAGCGCGAACCTGATCAGCTTGTCCATCGCCCAGGTACCGATATGCGTCGCCGCCATGTACCTGGTATTGGCCATATCGAAGCTCAGCAGCGCGCCAAGCTCGGACGCCTCGAGCCTGGCGTTCAGCCGGGCCAGCCGCTCCCTGCGCAGCCGCCCGAAATCAACCCGCTGCTCCCAGTCGACCGCGCTAGTCCCGAAGGTACGAATCGTCATGCCGCTACCTCACCCCTGAGTTGCCGATTGAGCCATCGATCTGCCTAGGTCCGCCAGGATGACCGTGGCGGCGTTGCGTCCCGGCGCACCGGAGACCGAGCCGCCGGGGTGCGTCGTCGCCCCGGTCTGGTACAGGCCGGGGACGGGCATCCGGTGACTGGCCCAGCCCGGCACCGGGCGCAGGTCGCCCGACTGCGCCGGGCCGGCGTCACCACCGTGGCAGGAGCCGTGCCAGTTGTGCTCGTTCATCCGCTCCAGGTCGAGCGGGCTCTTGACCTCCGACGCCAGGATCACGTCGTCGGTCAGGTTCGGCGCGTACTTGCGGAGTTCGGCGAGGTTGACCGCCGATACGGCGGCTTTCTCCTCGTCCCATCTTTCAGGTCCGCCCGGCAGCTCGTAAGGCTGGAATCCGACCACCTTGAGGGTGTGCATGCCGTCGGGCGCCCGGGACGGATCGGCCACCGTCGGGCAGAGCACCAGCAGAACGGGATCGTCGGTGGCGATCCGCCCGGCCCGGAAGTCGGTGGCCAGCCGCAGCATCCGGTCCGCCGACTGCGGCGTGCCGGAGGCGACCGACCTGATCACCCCCACACCGCCGTCGACGGGGAATTCGGGCGCGGCCGTGGTCGCGTAGTGACTGACGAACATCGAGACGCCCGGCTGCCAGGTAGCCACGCCGTCGATGAAGTCCTCGCCCCACGCCTCGGCTGGCGCCATCTCGACCAGGTGCTTGACGTGAATGGTGGACAGTACCGCCTCGCGGGCCAGGTAACGCTCGCCCGACTCGGTCTCGACGCCCGCGCACCGGCCGCCTTCCAGGATCAGTCCGCTGACCCTGGCGCCCGTCACGATCACCCCGCCGTGGCTGGTGATCACGCTGGCCAGCGCGCGCGGGAGCGCCGCCGAGCCGCCGCGCGGCAGTGTCCAGCTGTGCTGCTGCCTGCCATAGGTCAGCGAGTAGGCGAGCAGGCCGGTACCGGGACGCTCCGGCGGCTGCATGGTCATGAAGGACATCCACAGCATGAACGCCCTGGTGTGCGGATCGGTGAACTCCCCGGCGATGACCTCCCAGGCGGACATGGCGTTCCTGCGGCGCCAGCGCGCGCCGTCGGGCTGCCGGGCCAGCGCCGCACCTGATGTCTCCCCGAATCCGAGCGGGGTGTACCTGGCCCGGCCGAGGTCGGGGGCGATCCGCCGGTAGTCCGCCATCATCCGCCGGTAGGCCTCGGCGTCGCGCACGGAGAACTTCGCGAACTCCGCGCAGGTCCGCTCCTCATCCCGCCACATGGTCAGGGACGACCCGTCGCCGAACGGCAGGTGCACGACCGGGTCGGGATGCAGGTACTCCAGGCCGTGCTCGGTCAGGCCAAGCTCGTCGTCCCGCAGGATCGGGCTGGCCTGGATCAGGTTGTGGGCGGTCGAGCACGAGTCATGCAGGAAGCCGGGCAGCGTCAGCTCTTCCGAGCTGGTATCCCCGCCGATTTCCTGGCGGGCCTCCAGCACCAGGCAGGACAGGCCGGCCCTGGCCAGGTAGGCCGCGGTGACCAGGCTGTTGTGCCCGGCGCCGGCGACGACGACATCGAAGGTCTCACTCATGGGCGTACCGCCTCGATTCCGAGCAGGTGCCTGGCGTTGCCGGTCAGGATGAGGTCCTCGGCGTCCGGCTGGCGCAAGGCCCGGATTTCGTCCACCGGGTGATCGCTGCCCATGTCGAACGGCCGGTCCGAGCCGAGCAGCACCCGGTCCGCCCCGGCGAACGCGACCAGGTCGGCGAGCAGTGCCCGGTCATGGGTGAGGGAGTCGTAGTAGAAACGGCGCAGGCTGGCATCGGGCCCGTCGGCCGAGGCGGACCTGGCTTCCGGCCGGACCGCGAACGCCCGCTTGAGCCTGCCGCGGACCGCGTGCAGGCCGCCGCCGCCGTGGGCGAGCAGGATCCGCAGGCCGTCGTGCCGCTCCAGCACCCCGGCCGCTGCGAGGTGCGCGGCGGTCACCGTGGTTTCCATCGGGTTGCCGACCGAGTTCCACAGGTAGTACGGGCTCAGGGCCGGCAGCCCGAGCCCGGTCGTGGTCGGGTGCACGAAGATCAGCGCACCGGTCTCCTGCGCGGCCGCCCAGAATGGCTCGAACCTGTCCTCGCCCAGGTAGCTGCCCGCCACGCTGGCCGGTATCTCCGCTCCGCGCAGTCCAGGGAGCCGCATCAGCTCGCGCAGGCCGTCGGCGGCGGCGGCCGGGTCCTGCAGCGGCACGGCGCCGAGCGCGCTGATCTCGGCCGGCCTGGCCGCGGCCAGGGCGGCCAGTGCCTCGTTCTGCACCTGGCAGACGTGGCGGGCCAGGCCGATCTCGGCATCGACCGGCACGAGCATGATCCACGGGGACAGCAGCAGATGGTCGACGCCCTGCGTGGCGGCCTGGCTGAGCATCTCGGCGACGTCGGTGAACTCGCCGACGATCGATCGGATCACCTGGCCGGCCAGGCCGACTGCCATCCGGCCGTCCTCGCCGCGGCGCAGGGTCGGCCGCCAGCGCTCGGGCACCGCGGTCGTGGTCATCTCGGCCGGGACGATGTGGCAGTGGCAGTCGACGATCAACGCTCGGTCTCCGGGCCGGCCGAGGTGTCAGCCCCGCC
>JADGPC010000249.1 GCA_017882645.1 Streptosporangiales bacterium
CGGGGCCGGGCAGGCGGGGCGGGCGGCGACTGCGGCGCGGCAGCCTGACCCCGGAGGTCATCGTCGCCGAGAGCCTGGGGCTGCTCGACGCGCAGGGGGCCGACGGCTTCAGCCTGCCCAAGCTGGGTCGCGCGCTGGGCGCCGATCCGACCGCCGTCTACCGGCACTTCGCCAGCAAGGATGACCTTGTGCTGGCCATTGCCGACCGGCTGATCGAGGAGGCCATGGCCGAGCTGTCGGCCCGGCCATGCTGGGCCGACACGGTGGCCGAAATCGTCACCAGGCTCCGGGCGACGTACCGCGCGCACCCTGGGGCGGCCGCCCTGTCGGCGTCCAGGACGACCCAGCGGCCGGCCGAGATGCGGGTCGTCAACGTGCTGATCGGCGCCGTACTCCAGGCTGGGTTCGAGGGCGCGGCGGCGGCCAGGGTCTACCGGGCGCTCGGCGATTTCGCGCTGTCCTGGGCCGGCGGCGAGGCCGCCTTCCTGGCTCTGGAACCTGGCCTGCAACAGGCGGACCGGTCGGCGTGGACGCGCGCCTACCTGGCCGTCGACCGGGCCGAGCACCCGCACACCTGGCAGATCAGGGACGAGCTGCCGAGCGTCACTGATGATGACATCTTCGCCACGATCCTGTCCCTGGTCATCGACGGGTTCCTGGCCAGCGCACCGCGGCCCTGCACGTGCGCGAAGCACGTCAGCCCGGACATCGCCGCCGCGGGTGCCTCGTGACCGCCAGGCTGACGAAGGGCTCGGGCGGCGCTGCTCGCCTGCGCGAACTGCTCGGCTCCGGCCAGATGATCGTGGCCCCCGGAGCATTCGACCCGCTGGCTGCCCGGCTGGTCGAGGAGGCAGGCTTCCCGGCCGTCTACATGACCGGCTTCGGAACTTCCGCGGCCCTGCTCGGACGGCCTGACGTCGGCCTGCTGACGATGACCGAGATGGCAGACAACGCCGGGCGGATCGCTGCCTGCGTCGATATCCCGGTGATCGCGGACGCGGACACCGGGTACGGCAACCCGCTGAACGTGATTCGCACCGTCGGCGCCTACGAGGCGGCGGGCGTCGCCGGCCTCCACATCGAGGACCAGGTCGCGCCGAAGAAGTGCGGCCATATGGAAGGCAAGCAGGTCATCGCCGCGCGCGAGATGGCGCAGAAGGTACGGGCCGCCGTCGAGGCGAGGACGAATCCCGACTTCGTGATCATCGCCAGGACCGACGCCCGGGCCGTCGAGGGACTCGACCGGGCGCTGGAACGCGCGGCCCTGTACCGCGAGGCCGGGGCCGACGTGCTGTTCATCGAGGCCGTCGTCACCGAGGAGGAGGCAGCGGCAGCGGCCCGCGCCTTTCCGGACGTGCCCCTTCTCTTCAACTGGGCAGAGGGCGGGAAAACGCCCCCGATCAGCCTGCCGCAGCTGCGAGAACTCGGTTACCAGATTGTCATCTTCCCGATTAGTACCCTTCTTGCCGCGACTGCGGCGATGCGCGCCATACTGCAGGAGATCGCCGGGGCAGGCACGCCGGCCGCTCGTCTGAGCGACCTGCCCAGCTTCGGCGAGTTCGTGGATTTCATCGGGCTGCCCCAGGTCCGCGAGGTCGAGCAGCGATACGCCGCTGCCGACCCTGGCGGTGGGGACCAGATCGGGAGGTAGCAGTGGCGACGACATTCAACCGGCCCAGCGTGTCCACGGAGCTCGCCAGGGACATGATCCTGGCGGCCGAGCGCAAGGCGCAGGAGATGGGTCATCCGTTCGTGATCGCGATCGTCGACGAGAGCGGCGTGCTCAAGGCGTTCAGCCGGATGGACGGCGCCGCCCTGCTGTCCATTCAGGTCGCCCAGGACAAGGCCTATACGGCCGTCGGCTTCGGCATGTCCACCGACATGTGGCACGAGTTCGTGAAGGACGACGCCCCGCTGGCCATGGGCGCGCCGACCGGGATCGACCGCCTAGTCGTGTTCGGCGGGGGCTACCCGATCAAGATCGGGGACGCGATCGTCGGCGCGATCGGCGTGAGCGGCGGCCACTACTCCCAGGACATGGAAGTAGCCCAGGCCGGCCTGGCCGCCGTCCCGTCCTGAACTCCGTCCCGTGCTGACTTCGGCCCCGTCCTGACCGCCATGACGGCCGGCGGCGGGGAGGGTACCGAACGGCCGGCCAGCGGGCCCGAACCGCCGGCTGGCGTGGCCGTCGTCACCGGAGCGGGATCCGGGCTCGGCCGCAGTATCGCCCGGACCTTGCTCACGGCCGGGTGGCGCGTCGCGGTCGCCGGCCGTCGCGAGCCGCAGCTTCGTGACACCGTGTCGTCCCCCGCCGCGCAACCCTGGGCCGCACTGGTCGTTCCGACCGATGTCAGCGTGCCTGAGTCGGTCGCGGCATTGTTCGATGCGGTGCACCGCGAGTGGGGGCGCGTCGACCTGCTCGTCAACAACGCCGGCGTTTTCGGCCCGGCGGGCGCCGTGGACGAGCTGTCATGGTCCGGGTGGCGCGAGATGGTAGACATCAATCTCAGCGGCGCGTTCCTGTGCGCGCACCACGCGGTCCGGATGATGAAGGCCCAGCGGCCCCGCGGCGGCCGGATCATCAACAACGGCTCGATCTCCGCCCACAGCCCGCGGCCGAGAAGCGTCGGCTATACCGCGACCAAGCACGCGATCACCGGCCTGACGAAGTCGATCTCTCTGGACGGCCGGGAGTTCGACATCGCCTGCGGTCAGATCGACGTCGGCAATGCCGCCACGGATCTGACCAGGCCCATCAGCGGCGGCGCACTGCAGGCAGACGGGTCGGTCATGCCCGAGCCGACCTTCGACCCTCAGTACGTCGCGGACGCCGTCCTGTACATGGCGACCCTCCCGCTCGACGCCAACGTGCAGTTCCTGACCATCACCGCCACCAGGATGCCCTTCATCGGCAGAGGCTGACGTACTCCCCCTCTAGCCGCGCCACTGGTAGTGGTGCCACTGGCTGCCGCCATCGGCCCGCCAGTAGCGGCGCAGATGCCGGCGGAACCTGGCCGCGGCGAACACTCCCGCTACGCAGGCCACCAGCCAGAGCACCAGGACAACCTTGAGGAAGGCGAAGAACAGCCATCCGGCGCCCGGAATCACCAGCGCGGCGATCAGCACGATGATCGCCAGCGGCAGGATCCGGGGTCCCCGCCAGGCAACCGCGCCCCCGCGGCCAGCCCAGGGCGCGGACTGCGGCACCTGCGCGATCTGCGGCGCAGGTTCGGGTAGATCGGTCATGACTCGCCGCAGGTCCCCGAAGGTCTTTGCGCTGAGCGCGGCGGTGATCCGTTCGTCCAGTTCCTCTGACGACAGGCGACCCTCGGCGAAGTGCTCCCGCAGCCGCGCTGTCACGCGGTCCCGGTCGGCGTCTGAAACCCGCATGCGATCGTCCATGATCCTGCCTGCCTATCGCTCGTCTTGCTCATCGTCGGGATCGGCGTCATCCTCGCCGCCCTCATCGTCATCGTCATCAGCGAGGATCCGGTACAGGTCGCGCCTGGTCCGCTCGAGCAGCCGCTCGGCCGCACGTATCTGCTCGGGCGTGCCCGCGTGAGCGATCTGCACGATCCCGCCGCCGAGCCTGGCTGCCTCGGCGAAGAGGCCGGGAACCTGCCAGGCTTCCTGCTGGGCCACGGACTCCCAGGCGCCGCGCGCCATGTCGGGGTGCTGCTCCACGTACTGGCGGCCGGCTTCGGTGAGGCTGTAGGCCCGCCGGCCGCCCGACTCCGCGGCGGCGATCAGGCCCTCGTCAGCGAGCTGGGACAGTGCCGGGTAAACCGCCCCGGGACTCGGCCGCCAGGCTCCGCCGCTGCGCTCCTCGATCTCGGACATGATCTGGTAGCCGTTGAGCGGGCCTTCCCGCAGCAGAGCCAGGATCGCGGCGCGCACG
>JADGPC010000250.1 GCA_017882645.1 Streptosporangiales bacterium
CGCGATTTCGCCCGGGCTACGATGCGGTACGCGCTCGACCGCGGCTTCCCGCTGTACCTGTCGACGAAGAACACCATCCTGAAGGCCTACGACGGCCGGTTCAAGGACATCTTCGCCGAGGTCTTCGATGCCGAGTTCAAGGCCGAGTTCGATGCGGCCGGGCTGACTTACGAGCACCGGCTGATCGACGACATGGTGGCCCAGGTCATCAAGGGTGACGGCGGTATCGTCTGGGCCTGCAAGAACTACGACGGTGACGTGGAGTCCGACATCGTGGCGCAGGGCTTCGGCTCGCTCGGGCTGATGACCAGCGTGCTGCTGACCCCGGACGGCTCGTGCATCGAAGCCGAGGCCGCGCACGGCACGGTGACCAGGCATTACCGGCAGCACCAGCAGGGCAGGCAGACGTCGACCAATCCGATCGCGTCCATCTTCGCCTGGACCAGGGCGCTGGCCTACCGCGGCAAGCTCGACGGCACGCCCGAGGTCACGGCATTCGCCGACACGCTGGAGCGGGTGTGCATCGAGACGGTCATGAGCGGAATGATGACCAAGGACCTGGCCCTGCTGATCGGCCGGGACGCCCCGTATCTGAGCACGGAGGATTTCCTCGGCGCGCTGCACAAGAACCTGCAGGCCGCAATGGCGTAAGCCAGCCCGCGAGTGCCGAGCGAGAGAGCGAAGGAGAGAACACGTCGATGGCCCGTTCAGGGAAGGTGACAGTAGTCGGAGCCGGCTTCTACGGCTCGACCACCGCGCAGCGGCTGGCGGAGTACGACATCTTCGATGAGGTCGTGCTGACCGACATCGTGGAGGGCAAGCCTGAGGGCCTGGCACTCGACATGAGCCAGTCCCGCCCGATCGAGGGCTTCGAGACCAAGGTCACCGGGCAGACCACGACCCCGGCCGGCGACGGCTACGAGGCGATCGCGGGATCGGGGATCGTGATCATCACCGCCGGCCTGCCGCGCAAGCCCGGCATGAGCCGGATGGACCTGATCGGGGTCAACGCCGGCATTGTCCGCAGCGTGACCGAGCAGGTCGTCAAGCACGCGCCGGAAGCCGTCCTGATCGTGGTCTCCAACCCGCTGGACGAGATGACCGCGCTCGCCGCCAAGGTCTCGCAATTCCCCGCGCAGCGGGTGATCGGCCAGGCCGGGATGCTCGACACGGCCAGGTTCAGCTACTTCGTCGCTGAGCGCCTCGGCGTGCCGGTCGGCTCGGTGCAGACGCTGACGCTCGGCTCGCACGGCGACACTATGGTTCCCGTCCCGTCGGCCTGCCAGGTCGACGGCACTGCGCTGGCCGACCTGCTCGGCGCCGACGAGATCAGCGCGCTGGTCGAGCGGACCAGGAACGGCGGCGCCGAGATCGTCGGCCTGCTCAAGACCGGATCGGCCTACTACGCCCCGTCTGCTGCGGCGGCCAGGATGGCCAGGGCGGTCGCGCTCGACACCGGGCTGGTCATGCCGGTCTGCACGTGGGTGGACGGCCAGTACGGCATCTCCGGCGTCTACCTGGGCGTGGAGGCGGAGATCGGCGCGACCGGCATCCGCCGGGTGGTGGAGCGCGAGCTCACCGCCGACGAGCTGGCGGGTTTGCGGGAGGCCGCCGATGCCGTCCGCGCCAAGCAATCCGACGTGGCCAGCCTCTAACGCCGTCAGAACTCGCGGCGGCGGCGCATGGCCGGCGGCCTGCCGTCCGGATCGTAGACGAACCGGTACAGCGGCCTGGCGATGACGCGCTGCCAGCGGGTCAGCTCCGGCGCGTGGTAGTGACGCAGCTGGCCGGGCGGCCGGGGACCGCGCCTTCCGTTGGCGTGCCATGCGTCCAGTTCCGAGGCCGCCCGCCAGAACGCGTCATAGGCGTCGGCGGGGCTCGCGGCCGGGTCGAGCGCCACGCCCAGATGCTCGCCGCTGAGCTGCAGACGGAGGCCCCGCGCGTAGCCTCCCGCGGACGTCGGCCGGGTTTCCGTGGTCTGCGCCGCGGCCGCCGGATCGGCTGACAGGGCGCCGCCCGCGACGTAGTCCGCTGTCCAGCGGCTGAGCTCGGCCGCTGGGCTCGCTGGGCCCGGGACCAGGGCCGCCGCCGGGAGCTCGAGGGTGCCGCCGTCGGCTTCCCGGCCGCGGTCGGCGCCCGGTCCGGCCAGGTCGAGCACCGCGCAGCTCAGCTCGGAGTCGTGCGTCCACGACCGGCGGTTGAAGTTGTCCGACCCGATGATCGCCCAGGTGTCGTCGACGACACTGACCTTGGCGTGCACGTAGACCGGCGTGCCTGCCTCGTTCTCCAGGCTGTAGATCGCCACCCGGCCGCCACCCGCCCGGCGCAGCAGCCGCAGGGCATCGACCCTGCCGATCAGGTTCGGCGGCATGGACAGGGACCCGTCCTGGTCGGGGTATCGCGGGATGACGGCGATCAGCCGCAGCCCGGGACGTTCCGCCAGTGCCAGGGCTAGCGCCTCGACCACGTCCGCTGACCACAGGTACTGGTCCTCGAGATAGATCAGCGAGCATGCCCTGGCCAGTACCTTCAGGTAGCCGCGGGCGATGCTGCGTTCTCCCTTCGGGGCGAAGCTGTAGCCGGGCCGCCGGAACGGGTAGGTGCGCAGCAGCTGGACCGCGTGATCTCCGCACGGCTGCGGGTCCGGCTGCTGATCGGGCAGCCGGATCGCCGTGTCGTCGTGCCGGTCGAGCAGGTCGTGCAGCCTGGACACCGGGTTGAGCGTGATCGGGACGGGGTCGTTCCACCG
>JADGPC010000027.1 GCA_017882645.1 Streptosporangiales bacterium
ATGGGCCACCGCTGTGGGAACAGCACGGGCGGTGGCCCATTGCTGTTGCTAGGGGTGCGGGATCAGGCGGAGAGGGGGAGCAGAGCAGGGCCGGGGGCGGTTCTGGACCCTGGTCAGGACGATGATTGCCGCGCCAGGGCCGAGCCGGCGGTGGACCTGCGAGACGTCGCCGGCCAGACTGCGCCTGCGGATGTCGGCCGAGCCGATGCCGAGGTCCCGAGTCCGCCGGGCTCAGCCCAGCTCGCCCTCCCCGAATTCCGCCTCGAATACGTCGTCGTCGATCGCCGCGGCCTGATCCTGGCCTTCCTGCTCCAGCGCCTCACGGACGACCCGGTAGGCAAGACCGGGCGGGTAACCCTTCCTGGCCAGCATCCCGGCCAGCCGCCTGATCCGCACCTGAGCGGGCTGACCAGCCGTGCTGGCGAGCCTGCGCTCGACGAGTGCCCGGGCAGTGGCAAGCTCCCGCTCCGGGCTGACCTGCGCGACGGCAGCCTGGATGTCGCTGCGGTCCACGCCGCGCTGATTCAGCTCGGCTGCCAGTGCCCGGCGGCCAAGTCCTCGGCTGTAGTGCCGGGACTCGACCCACGCGTTCGCGAACATGGCATCGTCTATCAGGCCCACCTCTGCGAACCGCGCCAGCACGGCCGCAGCCGCCTCGTCAGGTACGCCCCGGCGACGGAGTGTATCGGCGAGCTGCGCCCTGGTCCGCGGCGCAGCGGTCAGCTGCCGCAGGCAGATCAGCCGGGCGACCGATTCCGGATCGGCCGGCTCAGCGGGCTCGCCGACATCTCCGCCGGGACCGGCGGCACCGGGACCGGCGGCGCCGCCCGCTTTCCTGGGCCTGGCTGTCCGGGGCCTACCTGGCACCGCCCCGTCCCGTCACCACCTCAAGCGACGGACGGGCCGCCGGGTCCGGCGGCGGCGGCGTCACGTCGGCGTCCAGCCGTGGCCCGATCCCGAGCTTCTCCTTGATCTTCTTCTCGATCTCGTTCGCCACGTCCGGGTTCTCGCGCAGGAAATTCCTGGCGTTCTCCTTGCCCTGGCCGAGCTGGTCGCCCTCGTAGGTGTACCAGGCACCGGACTTGCGGACGATCGCCTGGTCGACGCCCATGTCGATCAGGCTGCCCTCGCGGCTGATCCCGATGCCGTAGAGGATGTCGAATTCGGCGACCTTGAACGGCGAGGCCATCTTGTTCTTCACGACCTTGGTGCGAGTCCGGTTGCCCACCGGCTCGTTGCCGTCCTTCAGCGTCTCGATCCGCCGCACGTCCAGCCGCACCGAGGCATAGAACTTCAATGCCTTACCACCAGTGGTCGTTTCGGGCGAACCGAACATTACGCCTATTTTCTCCCGCAATTGGTTGATAAAGATCGCTGTCGTCTTTGTCTGGCTCAGCGCGCCGGCGATCTTGCGGAGCGCCTGGGACATCAGGCGGGCCTGAAGGCCGACGTGGCTGTCTCCCATCTCGCCCTCGATCTCCGCCCGCGGCACCAGCGCGGCCACCGAGTCGATCACCACGACGTCGATCGCCCCGGAGCGGATCAGCATGTCGGCGATCTCCAGCGCCTGCTCGCCCGTGTCCGGCTGGGAGACAAGCAGCGCGTCCGTGTCGACGCCGAGCTTCTTGGCGTACTCAGGGTCGAGCGCGTGCTCGGCGTCGATGAAGGCCGCGATCCCGCCGCCCTTCTGGGCATTCGCCACGGCGTGCAGCGCAAGCGTGGTTTTTCCGCTGCTCTCTGGTCCGTAGATCTCGACGACCCGGCCGCGGGGCAGGCCGCCGATGCCGAGCGCGACGTCGAGCGCGATCGACCCGGTCGGGATCACCTCGACGGGAGCACGCGCGTCGTCCCCGAGTCGCATGACAGCGCCCCGGCCGAACTGCCGCTCGATCTGGGCGAGCGCGGTCTCCAGGGCCTTGTCCCTGTCACCGGCCTTGCTGCCGCCCGCCTTGTCGTTCGGTGCCATGTGAGCTCCTGTCGGGATCGAGGGCTGCGCCGAGCCGTTCTCAGCATGCGGTCTCCCGCACTGCCACGCCTTGTCTCCTGCTGCGGTGCTGACGCTACGCGCGGCCACCGACAATTTGCTGGCGCTGTAACCGGCCGGCGCCTTCCGGCTCATGCGAGGCCGCAAGGTACTGCCGACCGGACCACTCTAACGAACAACTGTTCGATCATGAAGCCGGCACGCCGACCGCCGGAGATACTCGCAATCGCCGCGGCCGGGTGCGGCCAGCGGCGCGGTCAGCCTGGCGCGAACCCCGAACGCCAGTTCCCCGCACGTCGACCGGAGCAGTGGTGTCGACCGAGATCAGCCCGGCCAGCCCACGGGGCGGTAAGCTTGGCGACGTCGCCTAGCGCAGTCGTTCCGGCACGCTGAACGCGCCGCAGACGGCACGCCAGATCGTCTTCACGTCGTCGCCGTCGGCGAGTGCCTGCGCGACGGTACGCTCGCCCAGGCCCGCCACCACGTAGTCCTTGGCGACACTCTGCGCGTACGCAGCGCCGAACTGCTCGTCCATCCGCTGCCAGAACTCGGTGAGCCGCACGGCCGCCAGGCTACCTGGCGCGGCCGGGCGTGCGGGCGGTTGCCGTCAGTCCGAGAACGCTGACGCCGCCCTCACCAGGCCGCCCTTCTAGGCTGCAGGTACTAGGCGGCGCGGCGATCCAGCTCGCCGGCCCTACCGGCCATCTTGCCCGCCTTCAGTCTGCCAGGCAGCCTGCTGCCAGACCCGGCGAAGGTAAGGCGATGACGACTGGCGGTCGGCGAGATCGCCGCCCGGCGGGGTCCAGGCGTGAGCAATTACCAGCGTCGCGCCGCTGCGGCCGGCGAGGTCTCTGGCGTATCGCATCGCGCGGATGCCGCCAGGGCGGCCGCAGGCTCCGACGATTACCCGGCGTGCCGAGATCATGGCGAGGATCCTCCCGTGCTCCGCGGCCGCGCTCACCAGCGCGGCGCTCGATTCGTCGGGCCCAGCCAACCAGCCCGCGCGGCGCGCGGCCGGACTCTTGCGGCCCATGCGGCTCGATGCCATTTTCATAACAAAACCCAGGCGCCAGCCTCCTGGCCGCCAGGCAGGCCCTGGCCCGCCAGCCGAGATTCCGCCGGGCCGGACGACGCCAGCCCGATCAGGCTGACCAGCCTTCCGGCCGTGACGACGCCATGTGCAGCCGTATTCGCTGCCGGGATCCGATGTTAGAGTCGAATTAAGAACGTGCGCATCACCGAATACCGGAGGCCCGTGATGACACGCCCAACCGCGTGCCAGGACCTGATGCTCGTCTGCCGACGCCACGTCGACCTTCAGCGCGTATCAAGCGCCATCTGTCGTTCTTTCTGCTGACTCCCGCTCTAAGCAACCGCTGGCCTGCCAGGCCGGCCCTGTCGTCCGGCCCGCTCCGTGCGCCGGACGCACCAGAAGCGCGCCAGCTCAAGCAGAAGGACTCACCGCATGCCTCCGACGAAGCAGCGCGGCCAGGGCCAGTGGGCCCTCGGCCATTACGAACCGCTTAATGCGGCCGAGAGATTCAAGAAGGACGACGCCGGGCTGAACGTCAGGGACCGGATCATCAGCCGGTACGCCAGCCAGGGCTTCGACGCGATCGACCCGACCGACCTGCGCGGCAGGTTCCGCTGGTGGGGCCTGTACACCCAGCGCCGCCCTGGCATCGCCGGCGGCCGGACCGGCGCGCTCGACGACGCCGACATCGAGGACGCCTTCTTCATGATGCGCGTGCGCATCCCCGGCGGTCAGCTCAGCGCCCATCAGCTGCGCACCGTGGCCGGGATCGCGAAGGAGTACGGCCGCGATCTCGCCGACATCACCGACCGGCAGAACGTGCAGTTCCACTGGATCAGGATCGAGGACGTGCCGGAGATCTGGGCCCGGCTCGAAGAGGTCGGCCTGTCCTCCCTGCAGGCCTGCGGTGACGTCCCGCGCAACATTCTCGGCTGCCCGGTCGCCGGGATCGACGGGAACGAGGTCATCGACGCGACCGCCGCCCTGCGCGCAACCGAGACCGTGGCCGCGCTGAATCCCGAGTTCGTGAACCTGCCCCGCAAGTACAAGACGACGATCTCGGGGTGCTCGTCCCAGTGCACCGCGCACGAGATCAACGACGTCTCCTTCGTCGGCGTGCTCGGGCCTGACGGGACGCCGGGATTCGATTTGTGGGTGGGCGGCGGCCTGTCGACCAGCCCGATGCTGGCCCAGCGGCTCGGCGTCTTCGTCCGCCCCGAGCAGGTTCCCGACGTCTGGGTCGGCGTGACGGGGCTGTTCCGCGACTACGGCTACCGCCGGCTGCGCAGCCGGGCCAGGCTCAAGTTCCTCGTCGCCGACTGGGGCGCGGAGCGGTTCCGCGAGGTGCTGGAACGCGAGTACCTCGGGACCGCGCTGCCCGACGGCCCGGCGCCGCCGCCCCCGCCGCCAGGGTCCCGCGACCACGTCGGGGTACACCGCCAGCGCGACGGCCGGTTCTACGTGGGCGTGGCGCCGCACACCGGCCGGACGTCAGGCACCCAGCTGTGCCAAGTGGCCGACCTGGCCGAGAGCTTCGGGTCGGGCTGCGTTCGGACCACCATCGAGCAGAAGCTGCTGATCACCGATATTCCAGAACGAAACATCGCTCCGCTGGTCGCCGAGCTTGACTGCATCGACCTGCCTGCCCGTCCCTCGCCGTTCCGGCGCTCGACGATGGCGTGCACCGGCATCGAGTTCTGCAAGCTGGCGATCGTGGAGACCAAGCAGCGGGCCCGTGACCTGTACAGCGAGCTCGACAAGCGGCTGCCCGACTTCGATACGCCCATCTCGATCAACGTCAACGGCTGCCCGAACTCGTGTGCCAGGTTCCAGCTGGCCGACATCGGCCTGAAAGGGTCGATCGTCGACGGCGAGGAGGGCTTCCAGGTGCACCTCGGCGGCTCGCTGGGAGCCGACCCCGCGTTCGGCCGCAAGATCCGCGGCCTGAAGGTGACGGCGGAGGGGCTGCCTGATTACGTGGAACGGCTGCTGCGCGGCTACGTCAAGGACCGGGCCGAAGGCGAGCAGTTCGCGACCTGGGTCAGGCGCGCCGACGAGGACTTGCTGACATGAGCGCGGAGCTACCCGAGCCGGGCGCAGGCAGCCCGCCCCGCTCCGGCGCAGGCCCGGCCAGCGGCGGCAGCCCGTCGGGCCCGGCTGACTCCGGCGGCGAACGGCAGGTGCCGTTCTTCTGCCCGTACTGCGGTGAGGAGGAACTGCGTCCGGCCGGGTCCAGGCCGGGCGACTGGGAGTGCCGGTCGTGCTCACGCGGGTTCCAGCTGCGCTTCGCCGGCCTGCTGACGGCCCGCGCGGAGCCGCTGTCATGATCGCGAAGGATGTCGTGCGGATTGCGACCCGGTCTTCTTCGCGGGCATGGATCGGCTGCCCGGCATGAACAGTTATCCGGTCGAGATCGACCTGACTGGCCGGCTCGCCGTCGTGGTTGGTGGCGGCGCGGTCGCGCTGCGCCGCGCCCGCACGCTGGTCGAGGCCGGTGCGCGGGTCACGGTCGTCGCGCCCGAGATCGCTAGCGAGCTGGCGGGCATGGCCACGCACGTCTGGCGCCGCCGCTACCGCCACGGCGACCTGACCGGCGCCTGGCTGGCCCATGCCGCGACCGACGATCCCGCCGTCAACGCCGCGGTGGCGGCCGAGGCCGAGCGGGCCAGGATCTGGTGCGTCCGGGCCGACGACGGCCCGGCATCGACGGCCCGGATGCCAGCCGTCACC
Source organism: Streptosporangiales bacterium (assembly GCA_017882645.1). Classification (GTDB taxonomy): domain Bacteria; phylum Actinomycetota; class Actinomycetes; order Streptosporangiales; family Streptosporangiaceae; genus Chersky-822. The sequence goes on from JADGPC010000027.1 coordinate 5,748, forward strand.
CGGCACGGCGACGTGACCGTCGCGGTGACGTCGGGCGGTGACCCGCGCCGGTCGCAGCGGCTGCGGTCGGCGATCGGCCAGGCGCTGGCCGACGGTTCCCTGCCGGTGCGCCCGCGCCGCTCCCGGGGCCAGGTCGGCAGCGTCGCTCTGGTCGGCGGCGGCCCCGGCGACCCGGGGCTGATCACCGTGCACGGACGGCGGCTGCTCGCCGAGGCCGACGTCGTGGTCGCCGACCGGCTCGGCCCGAGCGGCCTGCTCCGCGAGCTCGATCCCGCCGTCGAGATCATCCTGGCCGGCAAGGCGCCCGGCGCGCACACCATGACCCAGGACCAGATCAACGCCGTGATCGTGAACCGGGCGCTCGCCGGGCACCGCGTGGTCAGGCTCAAGGGCGGCGACCCGTTCGTGTTCGGCCGCGGCGGTGAGGAAGCGCTGGCCTGCGTCAGCGCCGGGGTGCCGGTCCAGGTCGTCCCCGGCGTGACCAGCGCGGTCGCGGTTCCGGCCTACGCGGGCATCCCGGTCACTCACCGCGGCATCACCCAGGACTTCGCCGTGGTCTCGGCGCATCTCGATCCCTCCCAGCCGGGCGCCACCCTGGACTGGGAGTCACTCGCCCGCGGCCCGGGAACGCTAGTCCTTCTCATGGCCGTTGCCCATCTGGAAGCCATCAGCACCGAGCTGATCAAGCGCGGCCGGGACCGGGCCACGCCGGTCGCGGTGATCAAGGACGGGACTATGCC
>JADGPC010000251.1 GCA_017882645.1 Streptosporangiales bacterium
AGCCGCCGCATCGCGGCCAGGACATACCCCTCGGGGTCGATGGCCCGGTTCTCGAGCTCGTACAGGTCGGGCCGGCCGCCCTGGTTGGGCGCGGACCGGAAGTCCGGAAAGACGGCCCGGGCCGGCGGATCGTCGTGCATCCGCCGATCATGCCAGCCGTGCTGTTGCGCTGCGAGCGGACGACGTGGTGCCGGTGGCGGCGCCGGTACCAGGATGGGGTGATGTCGGAAGTACAGTTCGGAGTCAATTTCCACTCGGCTGCGTCGCGGCAGGACTTCCAGCAGCTGGTGCGGCGCGCCGACGAGCTCGGCTTGAAGTCCTCGCCGCCCCCGATCATCTGGGCGCCTCGGGGCCCTTTACCACCCTGGCGGCGGCCGGCGCGATCAGCGACCGGCTGCGGCTGCGCACGTACGTGCTGAACGTCGGGTTCTGGAACCCCGCGCTGCTGGCCAGGGAGCTGGCCACCCTGGACCTGCTCTCGGGCGGCCGGGCCGAGCTCGGGCTTGGCGCCGGGCACATGAAGAGCGAGCACGACGACGCCGGGCTGCAGTGGCTGCCGTTCCGGCAGCGGATCCAGGCACTGGACGACACTGCCGCGGAGGTCCGCCGCAGGCTGGCCGACCCGGCGCACGAGCCCAGGCCGGTACAGCAGCCGGTGCCCCTGATGGTCGCGGCCATGTCGGGTCCTGGACTGGCGGTGGCGGCGACCCGCGCCGACGTAGTCGGCTTCTCCGGACTGCGGCAGATTCCCGGCGCCGCTCCCGGCGCGTTCACGCTAGCCTCCGCCGCTGAGACGGCCGACCGGGTGGCTGATGTTCGGGCCCAGGCAGGTGGCCGCCCGTACCGGTCCGATGTGCTCCTCCAGCAAGTGGTCGTCGGCCAGCCGCCCGACCAGGCGGCCGCCGAGATGGCCGCCGCGGCGCCCGTGCTGAGCGTGGAGCAGATACTGGACAGCCCGTTCGTGCTGTACGCGCACGACGCGCAGGAGGCTGCCGCGGAACTCAGGCGCCGTCACGAGCGGTACGGTTTCGACAGCGTGACGACGCATCAGCCCAGCATGGAGGCACTGGGCCAGGTGATCGCCGCCTACCGCGGCGGCGCCTGCTGACGGCGAAGCGAGGTGGCATGACCCGGCTGGTAGTCAAGCTCGGCTCAAGCTCGATCGCGAGCGGAGAAGGGCTGGCCCTCGACGTGATCGCCGGTCTGGTTACCCAGATCGCCGCTGCTCAGCGCGATCGCCACGAGGTCATCCTGGTTACCTCGGGGGCCGCCAGGCTGGGCCGCCGGCTGCTCGCGTTCGAAGGGCCGACCGCGCGAGCCGGGCCCGAGCTGAGCAGGCTGGTCGACGTGGTCCGGCTGAGCATGACCCAGGCCGCCGATCACCAGGCGCTGGTCCGGTCGCTGGAGGCCACGCTGGAGCCTTACGGCCAGGCTGACCTGTCGGGCCCGCTCGGCGTGGCGCTCGCCGCCTCGGTGGGCCAGCCGGCCCTGATGGCGCTCTACCATCAGCTGGCCGCGGCCGTCGGCATGGAGGTCTGCCAGGTCCTGCTGTCCAGGAGCGACCTGGAATCAGCCGAGGCGATGCGCGACGTGGGTGCCGTGCTGATCTCCGCCCTCCAGCAGGGCCTGCTTCCCGTCGTCAACGGCAACGACACGACCGATCCGAAGTCGGAGCTTGACAACGACCAGATCGCGGTCGCCGTCGCGGTCGCGGCGGAAGCGTCGCGGCTGACGTTCCTGACCAACGTCCGCGCCGTCTACGGCGACGAAGCGATGCGGGACCGGATCTCGCGGCTGACGCCCGACGAGGCCAGGGCGATCAGGATCTCGGCCGCGGGGGAGGGCCGGGGCGGCATGCGGTCCAAGCTCAATGCCGCCGCCCGGGCCGCCTACTGTGGCGTTGAGTGCGTGATCGGGTCGGCGCGGGACGCCGACGTGGTGGCCAGGAGCCTCAGCCCGCGGGCCAGGATCGGCACGATCGTCCGGGCCGTGGCCGGCCAGCTGGCGCCCGCCGAGCGCTGGGTCGGCGGCATCGCGTACCCGATGGGAACGATCGGCATCAACCGCGAGGCCGAGCGCAGCCTGCGCGCGGGCAGCACGCTGTTCCTGTCCGGGGTCAAGCGCGTCGACGGCGAGTTCGAGCCCGGGTCGGTGGTCGAGCTAGTCGATGTACGGCATCCTGAGCGGCTGATTGGCCGGGGCTCGGTGGCGATGCCGTCGGCGATCCTGCGGCTGCTCCGCGCCCTGACCACGGACGAGGTCGCCGACGTGCTGTCGATCCTGTTCCGGCTCAGGCACGCTCCGGCCCTGCGCGGGCTCGACCCCGACCAGTATGCCGACGTCGCCGACCTGGCCAGGCGCGGCTCGCAGGCGTCCAGGCAGGCGCATGCCGAGCTCAGGGCCGCGACGCCGGAGCGGGTCAGGATCCTGACCGACGCCCTGCTGCAGGCTCAGCCCCGCGCCTGCTCGGCGATCCTGGCCGAAGGCTCGTTCCTGACCGGCAAGGCCAGCCCCGGATCGCCCGGCCGCCGCGCCGTCCGCGACATGCACGCCATCCACCGCGACTCACTGGTTGTCTTCCACGCCATTTCATGATCACGGAATTCTTTCTGCAGAATCCGTCAGCAGACTTCCGTGATCATGAAACTGGGGCCGGGGCCCGGGCACAGCCGGGGCGAGGGCTAGGTCCGGGTCTGGCCGGTGCCCCAGGTCACGTTCTTGACGCAGGTCAGGGCCTCCAGGCCCATCGGGCCGCGGGCGTGCAGCTTCTGCGTGGACACCCCGATCTCCAGGCCGTAGCCGAACTCGCCGCCGTCGGA
>JADGPC010000252.1 GCA_017882645.1 Streptosporangiales bacterium
ACCGCGGCCAGACGGTGAACGCGGCCACATGGTCGGCCGACATGCTGATCATCAGATTGGGCAGCACGAGCTCGCCGAAATGACGGGTCCGCTCGATCTCAGACAGGCCTGGGAACGGCAGTCGCGTTGTCGTTCCCGTTGCCGTGAAGGTATAGGCCCCGGCGCGGTGCGGCACGCCCGCTTCCCAGTCCACGTCGCCGCCGCTGCGGGCAAAGTCGGGAACGAGCTCGCACAGCTCGGGGTGGACCGGGCCGCAGTGGTAGCACTCGTTGTAGTTCTCGAGCACGACCTTCCAGTTCGCCGCTACCTGATAGCGCAGCCGGGCGGCGGTACGCAGCCCGGCCAGGCCGTAGGCCGCCACCCGGCCGGGTATCGCGCCCAGTGCCGTCTCGAGCGAAGGGCCGGCTCCGGGCTCGCACCTGGCGAAGACGAAGCCGCCCCAGGTGCCCACGTCGACCGGATGCAGGGACAGGGCCGCGCGATGGCTGCGCAGGTCAGGCAGGAACGGAGCCGACCGGAGCGCGCCGTCCAGGCCGTAGGTCCAGGCGTGGTACGGGCAGCGGATGGTGCCGGGGAAGCAGCCGGCGGGGCGCGGCAGGGCGGCCGGCTCGCCGTCCTCGGGCGGGACCAGCCGCGAGCCGCGGTGCCGGCACAGGTTGTAGAACCCGCGGAGGACACCGTCCTGGCCGCGCACGACGATGATGCTCTCCCCCGCGATGTCGGCGGTCAGGTAATCGCCCGTCGCCGGCAGGCTCTCCTCGCGGCCGACACAGAACCAGTCGGCGAACAGGATGGCCTCCCGCTCGCGGCGGAATTCCGATTCGGAGACAAAGCTGGCCTTGGGAAGGCTCAGATCGAGAGGAACGCGGGCGCTGGCCGCTTCGTCCTGGCCGGTGCTGCCTGCTGCCGCCGTCCGGGTCTGCACCGCTACCTCCCTCGTACTGGTCGGAATATGTCGATCAACGATAATCCTCGACGAACACCGTCAGTCGTCCGAATAAGCCAGAACCGGGCCGATCGGCGCACCTTCGGCGAACCGGCTGGGCCGGAACGGGCGCAGGTCGACGTGTGCGGCCGCCCCGCTCGTGATCAGCTCGGCCAGCGCCTCGCCCACCGCCGGAGAGATCTTGAAGCCGGTGCCGGAGAACCCGGCGGCCACGATCAGGCCAGGGTGACCGGGGACCTCGCCGAGCAAGGGCCGCGCGTCAGGTGTCATGTCGAGTACTCCGGTGATGCCGCGGGTGATTCCGCTCTCGGCCAGCACGGGCAGGCGGCGCGCGGCCGACTCGACGATCTCGGCCAGCAGGTCATCCGACGGCGTTAGCGGCGTGCCGTCGGGGTCGGCGCCGCGCGGGCCCTCGCCGACCTCGCCGCCGCTCAGCGTCAGGTTCCCGGCCGCCTCGGGCCGGAAGTAGGTTCTCGTCGTCGAGTCGATGCACGCCACGCCGATCCCGGCACCAGCCGGGTGCCGGGCGAAGGCGACGTGGTGCAGCTCGGTCTCAATCGGCAGGTCGATCCCCGCCGAGGCCAGCAGAGGCCGCGACCACACGCCGGCGGCGAGCACCACGGTCCCGGCGTAGACCGGCCCCGCGGCGGTCAGCACTCCGGTGACCCGGTCGCCGTCGGTGATCAGGGCGGCCACCGGCGTGTTCGGGCGATACCGCGCACCTCGCTCGCGGGCGGCGGCCAGCATGTCCCCGGCCACGATCGGCCCGTCACCGTAACCGCCATGCGGCTCCCACGCGGCGCACTCGATGTCGTCCGTGCGCAGGCCGGGCGCGAGCCGCGCCAGCTCGGCCGCGTCGATGATCTCGGCGTTGGCCCCTCGCTCACGCTGCATGGCGACGTTCGCCCTGAGCAGGTCAACTTCGGACGGCAGGACGATCCGCACGAAGCCAGTGCGGCGCACGCAGGCCGGCCGCCCGGTCAGCTCGGTCCAGGCGTCGAACATCGCATCGCTGCGGACCGCCAGGTCGACCTCACCGGAGAACGTGTAGTGCATCCGGACCAGGGCCGAGGAGCGGCTCGACATCCCCGAGGCGACCGTCGCCCGGTCGAGCACGGTCACCGATCCCGCGCCGAGCGTGCTCAGGTGAAAGGCAGTCGCCGCGCCGATCACGCCGGCCCCGACGACGAGCACGTCGCTGGTCGCCGCACCGGCGGCCGCCGCGGCGGGCGCGGTCACCAGCTGCTCCAGCGATGCCGGCGCAGGTCGGCCAGCACCTGATGAGCGGCGTTGTAGCCAGGGGCGCCGGTCACCCCGCCGCCGGGATGCGCCCCGGCTCCGCACAGGTAGAGCCCGCCCACCGGCGTCGCGTACCGCGCCCAGCCCGGAACCGGCCGCATGTGGAACAGCTGGTCGAACCTGATGTCGCCGTGGAAGATGTTGCCCTCGGTCAGCCCGTAGGTCCGCTCGAGGTCGAGCGGCGTCAGGACCTGCCTGGCCACCACGGCGCCCGGCACGTTCGGCGCGAACTCGCCGATCCTGGCGATGACCTTGTCTCCGAGCTCGCCGGCGCGCTGATCCCAGTCCCCCTCGGCGAGCCGGTAGGGAACGTACTGCACGAAGCAGGTCATGACGTGCCGGCCAGCCGGCGCCAGCGAGTCGTCGACGTTGGAGGCGACCACGCAGTCTATGAACAGCTCGCCGGCCTCGGCGATCTCGCCGCGCTTGGACCGGTCGTAGCAGCGGTCGGCGACATCCAGGCTCGGCGGCAGCGTGAACAGCGCCCGCTGCCCGGGCCCGGCGTCGCCCGGCATGCCCCGCACCGCGGGCTCGGCGTCGAGGACCAGGTTCACCTTGGCGCACGGGCCGTCCATCTTGATCGCGGCGACCGCGTCGCGGAAGTCCTCCGGCAGGTCGGTCTTGCCGACTAGGTCAAGGAAGGTGCGCTTCGGGTCCGCGCCGGAGAGCACGACCCTGGCCGCCAGCTCCGTGCCATCGGCCAGCACCACCCCGGCGGCCCGGCCGCCGGTCACCGCGATCGCCGCGACCTCCGCGCCGGTCCTGATCTCGATGCCGTGCTCGCGGCCCGCCGCCGCGATCGCCTCGCTGATCGCGCCCATCCCGCCGATCACGTGACCGAAGAATCCCTGCTCGTCGTGGTCGCCGCCGGTGAGCATGTGGAACACCAGCCCGATCAGCGTTCCTGGCTGGTACGGGCCGCCGTGCTTGCCGTACAGGTTGTTGGCCAGCAGCAGCGCCTTGACCTGGGGCGAGGTGAAATGGGCGTCGATGTAGTCGCCGAGGCTGGAGGAGATCAGCCTGGTCAGGCCCTCGAAGTCAGTGCCGCGCAGGCCGCGCAGCCGCCTGCCCATTCTGACCAGTTCGGCGGCGCTGCGCAGCGTCCCGGCCCTGGTGTCCGGCGGAAGCTCGGTCAGCAAGGGCTGGAGCCGCGCGCTGAGCTGGCGCAGCTCCCTCGTTACCTCCTCGAACGCGCGGGCGTCGCGGCTCGAGAACCGCTCGATCTCCGTCATCGTCCTGGCCTGGTCGTTCCAGCTCGCGAGCACCTCGCCGCCGTCCAGCGCGACCTGGAGGGCTGGCTCGCACGGGACCATGCGGAGCCCGTGCCGGCCGAGCCCCAGCGTCCTGATTACCTCTGGGCGCAGCATGCTCGCTATGTAAGAGGTCGTGGACGCGCGGCAGCCAGGAGCGATCTCCTCGGTCACGCAGGCCCCGCCGACGATCTCGCGTCGTTCGAGCACCAGCGTGGCCAGGCCCGCCTTGGCGAGCAGCGCTCCGGCGGTCAGCCCGTTATGCCCGCCGCCGACGACGATCGCGTCCCACCGCCGCGTAGTCACCGCGAACCAAACAGCAACGTGCTGCGGGGTGAGCGGGGGCGGGGGGTGAGCGCGGGAGGGTTCGGGACGAGACCGGCCCCGGGGGTGCTGCGAGGCCGCTGCCTGCACATCCTCGGCCTCCCTGATCGGGTGCCCGGCACGGGCGCCGAACATGACCCGCGGTTTGTTAAGAAGTCTGGATTTCGCCGAGTATGCAATGCTAGCTTCAGCGATGTCAATGACTCGGTAACGGCGGAATTATGACTCCAGGTCAATCAACGGTTCGCGCACCGATCCGGGCCGGCCTTCGCCCCGCCGTCAGGGCGGGCGAGCGGCAGCGGGCGAAGCAGGACAAGATCGTGGCTATCGCGATGGAGCATTTCGCCGCGCACGGCTACGAGGGCGCCAGGGCCGAGGCCATCGCCGCGGCGGCCGGGGTGTCAAAGGGAGCCGTGTTCGGTTACTTCGGCAGCAAGGCCGGCCTGTTCCTGGCTGCCTACCAGAGCGCGACCCGCACGTTCAGCAGGTACCTCGATGCCCCGGCCAGCGTCCTCGATCAGGGCTTCTTCTCGACCATCAGCTACTGGCTGGCGAACACCCCGCACATGATCCACGAGGACTGGATCCCGTACCGGGTCGTGCTGATCGGCAGCTACTGCTCGGATCTGGCGCTCAAGCGCGAGATCACCAAGTACATGCAGCAGGAGGATCCCTACGGGACGAGGGAGTTCGTCGAATTCGGCGTCGAGTGCGGCGAGGTCAGGCGGGACATCGAGATCGAGCTGATCATCTCGCTGGTGGACTGGCTGATCGACCGGTGCCAGGACGCGATCGTGACCGAGGAGCTCGATCCCGGGCTGTTCGGCTACTTCACCCAGTCGGCCCAGATGCGGGAGCAGCGGGTGCGCCAGTTCGTCGAGCTTCTCCGCAGCGCGATCTCCGCGCCGGACACCAGCACGGGGAGCAGCCAGTGACCGACGTCCCGACCACGGTGATCCGCGAGGTCACGATCCCCATGCCCGACGGAATCAGCCTGGCGGCCACGCTCTATCTCCCGCCCGACACCGACACCAGCCCGGTGCCGGTCGTGCTGGAGTACCTGC
>JADGPC010000253.1 GCA_017882645.1 Streptosporangiales bacterium
CCAGGTTCACCCCGTCGAACATCGCCTTGCCCGAGATCTGCCCGCCCGGCGTCAGCCCCAGCAGGCTCTGGGTCAGCACCGTCTTCCCCGACCCGGACTCACCCACGATCCCCAGCGTCCGGCCCCGATCCACGGCGAACGAAACCCCCCGCACCGCCTGCACCACACCATCAGCCGTCGGAAAGCTCACCCGCAGGTCCGTCACCTCGAGCAGGCTCATGTATTCCTCCACAAGTTGGCCATTGCGGCCGGATCCGCCTTAGGTAGCTGCTGGCCGTGCAAAGTGCGAGTGGTCACGTAGTTAACGATATTCGCGATAGTCAAGCATGTCTGTGCCATGGCGGCGGTCCGGCCGGGAATGCGCGTGGCATATCCCGGCCGGACCGCCCGCTCTAGCTCAGCTAGGGCGTGTTCGGGTTGAGCCAGACGTTGGTGATGTCCGGCGTGCCGAGGTTCGGCGCGAACACGATGGCGGTCGAGCCGGCGTTCTGCACCCGAGCGCTCGAGTAGCCCGGAAGCTGTGCGCCCGCCAGCGGCACGATCGCGGCGTCCTGCATGACGATGTTGTCCGCCTTGGCCCACAGCGCGGCCGACTGCGACAGCGGTGCGGCCTCGGCGGCCTCGATGGCCTTGTCCAGCGCCGGGTCGCTCAGGCAGCCGTAGTTGTTGGTGTTGACCACGCAGCGGGTCTTGAACAGCGGGTCCATGATGGTGCGGCCGTTCGGGCCCCACCAGTCAGCGATCCAGCCCGGCTGGCCCATGTCCCAGGTGCCAGCCTTGTTGTTGACCGGGGAGTTGCCCAGGTCGACGAAGAAGCTGGAGCCGGGCTCGGGCTTGCCGACCAGGTTCACGCCGCACGGCTTCAGGCTGGCCTGGATCGCCGCGAAGACCCGCGAGTTGATGCTGTCGTTCGCGTACAGGTAGGTCAGCGAGACACCCTTCGGGTAACCCGCCGCGGCCAGCGTGGACTTGCACTTGGCGGGGTCGCCCTGGCCGTTGTTGTTCGGGTACAGGTTGCGGGGCTGGTAGCCGACGTTGCCTGGCGGGATGGCCGTGTTGATGACCTTCTGCACGGCCGGGCCGCCCAGGGCCTTCTGCACGGCCACCTTGTTGATCCCGTACTCGATCGCCTGGCGCACCTTCAGGTTCTTCATCGCGCCGCCGCTGTTCGGGCTGCGCAAGTTGAACACCACGTAAGGAAGCGTGGCGGCATATGGCCAGATCTTGAACTTGGGGTCGTGCTTGGCGAGCAGGGTCGGGATAGCCGTGGGCTCGACCCCGGTGTCGTTGACCAGGTCGTAGGTGCCGGTCTTGCCTGCCTGCATGTCGGCGAGCTGAGTCGTGGCGGAGGTCACGCCCATGGTCAGCGTGATCTCGTTGACGTACTGGTGCCTCGCGGTGTCGGTCGACTGCTTCCAGGCCGGGTTCTTCTGCATGACCAGCGACTTGTTCGGCACGTACGAGGTGATCTGGTACGGGCCGTCGGAGATCGTGTGCTGCCGGAGCGGCAAGCTGTCAGGCACGTATTTGTCGTACTCGACCGGGCGGGCCGAGGTGAACGGCATCGACAGCATGTAGATGAAGTCGCCGGCCGGCTGGATCAGGTTGAACTGGATCTCCGATGAGCTCACGGCCTTCAGACCCGAGATCTGGTGGGTGTTCTGGAACTTCGCGATGTTGGCCGCGGTCGGCGTGTTGCTCTTCTTGGCGAAGAACGCGGTCTCGGCGTCGCAGTACTGAGTCAGCCCGGCGATCGTGGCGCTGTAGTAACCCAGGTTGCCGACCGGGCTGACCGGGTTGCAGAACGCCTTGTACTCGCGGATGAAGTCATCAGCGGTGACCTGCCGGGGCGGGCTGGTGTTCCAGTCCACGCCCGACTTGAGGTGGAACGTGTACGTCTTGCCGCCGTTGGTGATCCCGCCGTTGGCGGTGGTCGGCACGGCCGTCGCGACGTCGGGGACGGGGGTGATGTCCTTCGTCCAGCCCGGCGAGGACAACGTCGGGTCGGGCACCGTCGGATAGGTCAGCAACTGGCGCGCGTAAGCGCGCTCAAGCATGTAGTCCGCGGTGTAGTACGCCGGGACCGTGTCAAGGTGGTCAGGGCCGGAGGCAGCGACAATCCGCAGGGTTCCGCCGGTGACCGGCTTGGAGGAGTTGCTACTTGTGCTTCCTCCGGAATTCGAACTGCTGCAGGCCGCCAGGCCGGCCACGGCCAGCCCCGCCGTCGCCAAGGCAGCAATTCGGTGGATGTTACGTGTCATGAGCGAACTCCTTCTGGCCTGGGGTTTACCGCAGGCATGTCCGTATTCCCTTCTGTGGGTACACGGAATTAGGGCTGTCGTCTACCGGCCCGCAGGAAGCGGTCGCGGGCATTTACGCAACCGCAACCACCCTGTGACAATGAATGCCATAAAGTGGCTATGCGGACGTTAAACCGGCAGACGGCACAGTTCGTCCTAATTCGGGGGAAGCATACTATACGCCACGGCCGTCACACAAGGCACAGGCTCACGCGCGGGCGGTGACCCATGACAGGCCGTAACGACGGGCGCCAGCGGACCGTGCGGGCCGGGATGAGAGCGGCTTAGTTGACCCGCACCCGCGGGTCGAGCAGGGCGTAGGACATGTCGACGATCAGGTTGGCGACGACCACGAAGAGCGCGGCGATGATGACGAAGCCGATCACCAGCTGTCCGTCGCCCTGGGTGATCGCGGTGACCGTCTGCTGGCCGAGGCCCTGGAGGCCGAACACCTGCTCGACCACGATGACGCCGCCCAGCAGTGCGCCGATATCGATGCCGAGCTGGGAGACGACCGGGGTCATCGCCGAGCGGACCGCGTGCCGGTACAGCACCCGGCGCTCGGAGATGCCCTTGGACCGCGCGGTCCTGATGTAGTCCTCGCCCAGCGTGTCGAGCAGCGAGCCGCGGGACAGCCTGGTGTAGACGGCGGCCTGGACGATGGCCAGCGTGATCCAGGGCAGGATCATGCAGCCCAGCCAGCCCGTGACGCTCTGGGTGATCGGCGTGTAGCCGGTCTGGATGAAGCCGACGCCGTGGCTGTTGAGCTGGACATAGACCAGGACAATCAGCAGCTCGCCGACGACGAACACGGGAGCGGAGACCCCGGCCAGCACCCCGACCGTGGCGATCCGGTCGAACAGGCTGCGGGCCCTGGTCGCGCTGAGGATGCCGGTGCCGAGGCCGGCGATCAGCCACAGCAGCGTGCCGCCGATGACGACCGAGATCGTGGCCGGCAGCGCCTGCTTGATGATCGTGGTCACGGGTTCCTGTGAGTAATAGGAGTACCCGAGGTTGCCGTGCACCAGGTGGTCGAGGTAGCGCCAGTACTGCACCGGCTTGGGCAGGTTCAGGCCGAGGTTCCGCTCGACCTCGGCGATGACCTGCGGGGTAGCCGCCCGGCCGGCCAGGTTGCGCGCCACCACTCCCTCGGGGACGGCGACGAAGAACAGGAAGAAGGTCAGGGTTGCGACGGCCCAGAGCACGAGGATGCCAGCCAGGATCCGGCGGATGAGGAAGCGTGCCATGCCCATGGCTCAGACCTCCGGGGCGGGGCGGTCGACGCTGAGATCGGCTTCCTGGCCGACCAGGATGGCCTGGTCGAGGTCCAGGCCCCCGTGCTTAGACTCGCCGTGCTTGGACTTGCCCTGCTTGTCGCGCTTGCGGCCGGGCGTCTTGCTGCCGGCCATGATCCGCTCGGTGCGGGGGTCCATGGCGTCGCGGATGCCGTCGCCGAGGAGGTTGAAGGCCAGGGTGGTGATCAGCAGGGCGGCGGCCGGGAAGACGACGTACCACCAGGCCGTCTGATAGTGGTCCTGCGCCTCGGCCAGGATGTTCCCCCAGCTCGGCGCCGGCGGCGGGATGCCGATGCCGAGGAACGACAGGGTGGCCTCGAAGCTCACGGCGGTGGGGATGTAGAGGGTGGCGAGGACGAGGACGGGGCCGAGCAGGTTGGGCATGATGTCGATGAACATGATCCGCCAGGGCCCGGCGCCGATGGAGCGGGCGGCCTCGATGTATTCCTTTTCTTTCAGGGACAGGGTCTGGCCGCGGA
>JADGPC010000254.1 GCA_017882645.1 Streptosporangiales bacterium
CGGCGACGGTCTGCAGGTTGTTCTTGACCCGGTGGTGAATCTCCCTGATCGTGGCGTCCTTGGTGATCAGCTCGCGTTCTCTGTGCCGCACCTCGGTGACGTCCCTGAGCAGGATCAGCGCCCCGGCGCGGCCGCCGTTCACGGTCAGCGGGATCGACCGCAGCTGGACGACGGATCCGTTCGCCTCTACTTCCGTCTCCAGGTGAGCTCGGCCGCTGGCGGCGAGCATCAGCGAGTCATCGCGCGGCCCGGTGCTCGCGCACAGCCGGATCGTCAGCGGCCCGAGCTCGCGGCCGGCCAGGTCAGCGGTCAGGCCCAGGCGACGGTACGCCGACAGCGCGTTCGGGCTCGCATAGGTCACCTTGCCTGACCGGCTGAGGCGGAGCATCCCGTCGGTCACCCGGGGTGAATGCAGGTTCGCGGCCGCGCTGGCCGGGGACGGGAAGAGCCCGGCCGGGATCATCTGGGCGAGCTCGTCGGCCGCCTTCAGGTAGGCCAGGTCCATCCGGCTTGGCGTCCTCGCCGAATCCAGGTTGGTCGACCGCTCGATCACGGCGATCGCCCGGCCGTTCCGGCAGACCGGGATGGTCTCGTGCCTGACCGGGACACCACGCCGCCATTCCGGGTCACCCTCCCGGCAGATCCGGCCTTCGGCGACCGCCGTGGCCAGCAGCGGCTGCTCCCGGCCCGGCCGCACCGTGCCGACGATGTCGTTCGGCAGCGCGGTCGGCCCGGTGGTCGGCCTGACCTGCGCGAGCGCGATCCAGGAGTCATCCTCCGGCAGCAGCGCCCACAGCGTCAGGTCGGCGAACGACAGGTCAGCGAGCAGCTCCCAGTCCGACACCAGCGAGTGCAGCCAGTCGAGGTCAGCGGCACCGATCCGCGCCCGGCGGGCCAGGTCGTTCAGAGTGGGCACGCTGCCATCATCGCACCGGATCTCCGCCCGTGGCCGCCGGGCGCTGCCTGGTAACGTCGCGGCCATGACTCAGGACGGGCAGGCTGTTGCTCATGGCGGCGCGCAGGCGGTCGCTGCCGCTCGCGCCCACGGCGCACGGACGATCTTCACGCTTTCGGGCGGTCATGTGTTCCCGGTCTACGACGGCGCCGTCAAGGCTGAGCCGCCGATGCCGATCCTCGACGTCAGGCACGAGCAGACGGCGGTCTTCGCGGCGGAGGCCACCGCGCGCCTGACCAGGACGCCCGGCTTCGCGGTCCTGACCGCCGGCCCGGGAGTCACGAACGGGATCAGCGCGATCACCACCGCGTACTTCAACGGGTCGAGCGTGGTCGTTCTCGGCGGCCGCGCGCCCGACTACCGCTGGGGCTCGGGCAGCCTGCAGGAGTTCGATCACCCGGCTCTGCTCGCCCCGATCACCAAGCGCGCCTGGACCGAGCACAGCGCGGGCGCGGTCGGCCGCTCGGTCAGCGAGGCGTTCGAGCTCGCCGCGGCCCGGCACCGCGGGCCGGTCTTCCTCGACGTCAGCCTGGAGGCGCTGTTCGGGTCACCAGAGCCGGGCCAGCCAGAGCCGGGCCGATCCGAGCCGGGAGCGGCGGGTGCGGGTGCGGCGGCCGGTCCGGGCGGCACACCGGATCCCGGCAGCGTCGCGCGGATCGCCGAACTGCTGGCCACGGCGGCCAGGCCCGTGCTGGTGCTCGGCTCTGACGTCTGGCTCGACGGGGCCGAGCAGGCCGCCCGGCTGGCCGCCGAGGACCTGCGGCTCCCGGTGGTCGCGAACGGGCAGGGCCGGGGCATCCTCCCGCCCGGCCACGAGCTGCTCGTCACGCGGGCCCGGTCGCTGGCGTTCGGTGAGGCCGACCTGGTCATCGTGGTCGGGACACCGCTCGACTTCCGGCTCGGCTACGGCGAGTACGGCGGCAGGAACGGCGCCGAGCCTGCTGCGGTCGTCCACGTCGCCGACGCGCCCGGTCAGATCGCCAGGCACCGTCCGCTCGCGGCGTCCGCCGCCGGCGGCCTGACCGCGTTCTTCACCGGACTGACCAGCCAGGTCCAGCGGGCCGGTCTGAGCCGCAGGTGGACGAAGGACTGGCTGCCCCGGCTGGCGGAGGCGTGCCGGTCAGCGACCGCAGCCGATGCCGGCCTGCTGGCCAGCGATGCCTTCCCGGTTCACCCGATGCGGATCTACGGCGAGCTCGCGCCGCTGCTCGAGACGGACGCGATCGTGATCGGCGACGGCGGAGACTTCGTCAGCTATGCGGGCAAGTACATCGAGCCGCGCCAGCCAGGTGGCTGGCTGGATCCCGGGCCGTACGGATGCCTCGGCACGGGCCTCGGCTACGCGATCGCGGCGCGTATCGCCCGCCCGGCGGCGCAGGTAGTGCTGCTGCTCGGGGACGGCGCGGCCGGCTTCTCGCTGATGGACGTCGATACCTGCGTCCGGCATCGGCTCCCGGTCGTGATGATCTGCGGCAACAACGGGATCTGGGGCCTGGAGAAGCACCCGATGCAGGCCCTCTACGGCTATGACGTCGCCGCCGACCTGCAGCCAGAGTGCCGGTACGACCAGGTTGTTGCCGCGCTGGGGGGCGCCGGGGAACTCGTCACCAGGCCGGAGGAGATCGGGCCGGCCCTGCGGCGCGCCTTCGGCTCGGGCGTGCCGTACCTGGTCAACATCGCCACCGACCCGCAGATCGCCTACCCGCGGTCGACGACTGGAATCTGATCAGCGTCCGGCTGGAGCTGAGCTGGTCAGCCAGCGCCGGCCCTGGCCATGAAGCGGTCCGCGTCGACCAGCACGCGCTCGACGGTTCCCGCTCCGATCACCGCCTCCTCGCCGTCGCCTGGCCCGTACGCGATGAACATGAACACCAGCCGCCGGCCGTCGATCTCGGTCAGCTCCGCCTCGACCTCGAGCGGGGTCCCGACTAGGCTCGGCCGCCGGTGCTCGAGGGTCACCCCGGTGCCGACAGTAGTCTGCCCGGCGGCCAGCTGCGGCCCCACGGCGGCCACGCAGGCGGCCTCGGCCAGCGCGAGCAGCCGGGGCGTGCCGAGAACCGCGACGTCGCCGCTGCCCAGCGCCAGCGCCGTGTCCTCCTCGGTGACGTCGGCCGTGATGGTCGCGCGGAGGCCGACCGCGACGGAGCCGCCCGCACCGCCAGCCCCGCTCATTCGATGATGGCGATCAGGTCGCCCTCCTGGATGACGTCTCCCTCGGAAACGGCCATCCTGCTGATCGAGCCGGCTCCTTCGGCGAGTACCGGGATCTCCATCTTCATCGACTCGAGTATGACCAGCGTGTCGCCGTCAGCCACGGTATCTCCCTCGGCGGCGACGACCTTCCATACGTTCGCGACCATCTCCGCGCGGATCTCGGTCACGCGCACCTCCCTGGCTCGGGGCCAATCGTCACCGCACCCGGCCGACGGCCGGGTTCGTGCACCATCATCTCCGCTGCGGCGCCGTTACGGGCGCAGTCGGCTTACCACTGACGTGTCATAGTCGCCGCTGGCGAACTCCCGGGAGTTCAGCAGGTCGGCGTGGAACGCGAGATTGGTCTTCGGCCCGGCCACCACGAACTCCCCGAGCGCTATCCGAGCGCGGTCCAGCGCCTGCCCGCGATCCGCGCCGTGCACGACCAGCTTGGCCAGCAGCGGGTCGTAGTGCGGCGTCACGACGTTGCCAGCGGCATAGCCCGCATCCACCCGGACCCCGTCGCCGACCGGCTCCTTCCACTCGGTAATGGCGCCCGGGCTGGGCAGGAACCTGACCGGATCCTCGGCATAGACCCGCAGTTCCAGCGCGTGCCCGGATGGCTGGACGGACCCCGGGTCGAAACTGACTTCGGCCCCGTCGGCGATCAGCAGCTGCTGCTCGACCAGGTCGATCCCGGTGACCATCTCGGTCACCGGATGCTCGACCTGGAGCCTGGTATTCATCTCGAGGAACACAAACTCGCCGGTCTGGCTGTCCACCAGGCACTCGACCGTGCCGGCGCCGCGGTAGCCGACCGCCTCGCCGGCCTGGACCGCCGCGGCGAGCATGCGCTCGCGCAGGCCGGCGCCGACACCGGGGGACGGCGTCTCCTCGGCGAGTTTCTGGTGCCGGCGCTGCGCCGAGCAGTCCCGCTCGCCGAGAGCGATCACCCGCCCGTCGGCCAGCCCCAGAATCTGGACCTCGACGTGGCGGGCACTGGAGATGTACCGCTCGATCAGGATCGCCGGATCGCCGAAGAACCGCTCGGCCCGCGAGCGCGCCGTCTCGAATCCGGCCCGCAGCTGGTCGTCGTCGAAAGCGATGGTCATCCCGATGCCGCCGCCGCCCGCAGCGGCCTTGATCATGACCGGGTAGCCGATCCGCCTGGCGTGGGCGACGGCGTCCGCCGCGTCCCTGGCCGCCTCCGAGCTGCCGTGGGCGACCGGGATGCCCGCGTCGGCCATCAGGTTGCGGGCCCGGATCTTGTCCCCCATCTGCTCGATCGCGTACGGCGACGGGCCGATCCAGGTGAGCCCCTCGTCGAGTACCCGCTGGGCGAAATCCGCGTTCTCGGCGAGAAAGCCGTATCCCGGGTGGATGGCGTGCGCCCCCGTGCTGGCGGCCGCGGCCAGGATCGCGTCGGCGTTCAGGTAGCTGAGCCTGGCCGGGGCCGGGCCGATCAGGACGGCCTCGTCCGCTTCGGCCACGAAGGGGAGGCCGGCATCGGCCTCGGAGTAGACCGCGATCACCCGGGCGCCCAGCTGGCGCGCGGTCCTGGCGATCCGGCGCGCAATCTCGCCCCGGTTCGCAATCAAGACAGATTCCGGCACGCCGGGCAGCTTACCTGCTCTGCTTGCCGCTCGGCTCCGGGGCGCCTTCAGGCGCCGCCTTCCCTCGTCGCTCCTGCGTCGCTCCTCAGTCCAGGCGACGCCGCGCCCCTGCGCCTCGCCGTGCCTCCCGCTCGGCATTACAGCCGGGTGATGGGCAGCCGGTCGGTCACGGTGGCGAGCGCTGCCACCACCTGTGGGTCGTACTCGGTGTCGGAATCCAGTCGCAGCCGGTCGATCGCCGCGGCGGTCCGGTCCCGGTCGGCCGATCCGCCGACCAGGTCATCGAAGGCATTGGCGGCGCGGATGACCTTGCTGCCGAGCGGCGGCGTCTTCGGGCCGCCCTGCGCGGGCAGCCACTGCCAGCGGACAAGCTCGGCCACCAGGTCGAGCACGCCGGTCTGCCTGATCACCTCGGCGCCGAATTCGGCGATCCGGCGGGCGTCCGCCGCAGACACCAGGAAGGTGGCACCGCCCGGGATCGGCTCCAGCAGCGACAGCTGCCCGATGTCGTGCATCAGCGCCGCGTACTCGAGGTTCAGCAGGTCGGGCTCCGGCATTCCGAGCTCACGGCCGATCGCCAGCGCCAGGCGGCTCACCCGGCGCGAGTGCCCGCTC
>JADGPC010000255.1 GCA_017882645.1 Streptosporangiales bacterium
CACCGGAACGCTGTCGGCGTGGCCGACGATGACCCGGCGCGGGTCGACGCCCTCTTCGGCGAGCAGCGCGAGCTGGGCGATCCCGACCGGCCAGCGGGCGGCGTGGGTGCTGATCGTCAGGCCAGTCCGGCGATGGGCACGGGCGGCGGCGCGGAAGGAGCGTTCCTCGGCGGCCGAGATGAAGCCCCGGTCCGAGCCGATCTCGCCGATGATGCCCGCGCGTACGCCGGTGCCGCGGACTCCCTCGGTGATGTCCCGCACTAGGTCGTCGGCGATCGCGTCGACGCTCATCCGGTCGAACCAGCCGCGGTCGAGATAGGGATCCCGGTAATGCCCGCAGCCCATCACGATCGAGACACCGGTCGCCTCTGACACCCGGCGCAGCGCGGCCGGGTCCCGGCCGATCTCGTCCAGCGTGAGGTCGACCAGGGTGCCGCCGCCGGCCCTGCGCAGCGACCGGAGCTCCTCGCTTGCCAGCTGCTCGTCGTTGAGCAGCCCGTTACCGCGGTACTCGCGGACCAGGTCGATGAACACGTGCTCGTGTGGGAGCACGATGCCCAGGTCATCCGGGCGAACCGGGCCTGTCACCGTCATGACGTCCATCCGGCCATTGTGACGGCACGTGGCGCAGGATCGCATGAACCTTTCCGGGCCGTCAGGTAGTCCTGTAATCGTCAGCCGATCACACCGGAGGGTGCGTTGGACGCCGAAGCCGAGGCCCGGGGGATTCTGACCCCGGCCGCGCCGGCCCCGGTCGCGCAGGCCCCGGTCAGCGAGGGCTTTGTCGACTTCGTCGAGATGCGCGAGCGCGGTCGCGGTCGCGGTGGCCAGGACGACCTACCGGCTCCCGTAGTACCCACTTTTGCGCACCCTCCGGCAGGGGCACCTGCGGCGCCGTCACTCCGTGATGGCCGACGCCAGCGGGCCGGCCAGGCCGCGCCAAGGCATTGGTAGCCAGCGACCGCCGTACAGCCGACGGTCAACCGGCGGCGGCACTGGCGCGTCAAACAAGCGGCGGTGGCGGCCCGGCCAGAGCTGGGGCTGTGGGGACAGCAGACGCTCGGGCGCTACCCGCTTAGGTCACGCGGTGTAGCGTGCCGCGTGAACAATGCATTGCCAGCCGATAGGGGAGGGAACATGCAGCTCAGGATGAAACTCACTGCCGTTACGGTGGCCGGCGCGGCCTCGGTGGCGCTGGTGGCGGGGGTACCCGCGCTGGCGAGCAGTCATTCCGGCGCCAGCAAGGCCATCACCGGCCCGGAGGTCATCGCCGGGGCGGTGCACGGCGAGAAGGCGCTCGTCAATGCCACCGTCTTCCCGCTGCGGTGGCGGGGGCTGGTGCGCACCAAGTCGGTTATCAAGCTGGGCGGCGGTGGCCCGCACAAGGGGAACGTCAAAACGCTTCGGAGCCCGGCCGGGAATCTGACCGTGATGATCACCGGCAAGCCGCACTCCAGCCAGTCATTCAACGCCAAGAGCTGCCGGTTCTCGTTCGCGCAGGACATCCCGCTCACGGTCGTGGGCAGCAAGAGCAGCGGCGCGTTCGCTGGCGCCTCCGGGCCCGCCGCGGTGCAGGTTTCCTTCGCCGCCACTGCGCCGAGGTTTAAGTCCGGGCCGAAGAAGGGCCAGTGCAATCCGAAGGGCAAGCCGATCGCGAAGACCGCTGTGGCAAGTTTCCTGGCCAGCGCGGTGCTCACCCTCAAGTAGCAGCCCTCACCGGACGACAGCCAATCCGACGACGGGCCAGGTTCCCTCACGACCTGTGACAGGGGGGCCTGGCCTGCTCCCGGCGTAGCGATGGCAGGCAGACTGGAGCGCCCAGACGTGCCATATCCGTGCCAGAACAGCCTTCGGCAACATGTTCGAGGATTCGAACAGCCTAATGGCTCGGCAGCATCCCGGTCCCATTTTGGCCCCACTCGTGGTCCAAAATGGTCCCACTGTGCACACCCTCATGCGACCGTCCCCGACCTGTCACGGCTTATCCACGCGCGCGCCAGCCGTAGCCTCGCATCGGTGCCGGTCGGCACTCGGAAAGGAGTCACCCACCATGGCCGAGAGCGAGCTATTCGAGAGGGGCCTTCAGGCGCGGCGGGATGTCCTGGGCGCTGAGTACGTCGACGCGAACCTCGCTGACACCGACGAGTTCATGATGGCCTTTCAGCGCGTCGTGACTGAGTGGGCGTGGGGGTATGCGTGGAGCAGGCCAGGTCTCGATCGCAAGACACGGAGCATGCTGAATCTTGCGATCTTGACGGCGCTCGGGCGGCCCGACGAGTTGGGCATCTATGTGAAGGGCGCGCTCGCTACAGGCGTATCGGTCGACGAGATCAAGGAGGTATTGATTCACGCCACCGTGTACTGCGGCACCCCAGCCGGGCGGCAGGCGTTTCGGGCAGCGCATGAGGCTCTCCTGGCAGAGGGCGTGTTGCGTCGTCCCAGCTGAGCGCCTAGAACCGAGGTCGTGCCATCACGTCACGACCCGCCGCACAGATCCCGGACGGACTCTCCCTCAATGCCGGGTCCTGGTGCGGACTGCCTGGTCACTGTGAGCGGTCAGCCTCAAGCGGCACCCCAGCGACCGGACCTGATCTTGCTAGCGGATTTGCTGGCAACGGCTGTGGGCTAGCCCGGATTGGGCTGGACAAGCTCTCTGCCCACCGGCCGGGCGAGCAGGCCGAGCAGACGACGGCAGCCTTATCTGGACAAGCCTTGACCCCAACGCCGACCCGCACTGCGACGAGGCAACCGCAGTCGACGCACGGACGATCGCCGGAGCGCAACTGGTGATCGAGAACGGCATCGGCTAAGACTCGTGGGTCTCCAGGTTGCTCCCAGCCACCCAAGTCCAGCAGACCGTACTCAACGTCGGCACCGTGCTCGGCGTTCCGGCCGGAGGCAACCCCCACCGCTGGTACAACCCCGGCAACGTCCACGCAATCATCACCGCCATGGTCGCCGACTTCAGCCGCGCCGACCCCGCCGACCGGGCCTACTTCCGCCACCAGAGCGATCACCGAAGGCAACGACGTGACATCCGCGGACAAGCTCACGATCGACAACCAGATCCAGCATCACCTGATCAAGATCTACGTCTACAACAGCCAGAACGTCACACCCGACGTCCAGGCCCCGCGGGCAAGGACAGACTCCAGTTGACTAAACCGCCCAGGAAGCCGAGGCCAGAGACGCTGCCGGACATCCTGCCTCGGCTTTGCAAGCAGAGGATCACCGTGCGGGAAGCGGACCCGAAGAGCGCTTAGTCCGCGGATCGGCTGCAGCACCCGGAGGCAGCATGTCGCCTCCAGACTCAGGCTTCCTTCCCAGCCTGCGATAGGCCGCGCGCTGGACCGGGGCGGGCGCTGGCTCATGATGGGGATTGTGGAAGCTGACGATCTCGCTGCAGGGCGACAGGATGAGGGGCTTGCTGGGTCATGCCCGTTCACGGTGGACAAGCCGGTCATGGGCCAGCGGTGGGAACGGCTAACCTTCCTGCACTGGTCTTTCGATCCTGCCCTGGTGCAGCGCCTGCTGCCCGAGGGTCTGCAGGTCGACACGTTCGGCGGAGCGGCCTGGGTCGGGCTGGTGCCGTTCTTCATGCACGTGGCGACCGCGAGCGGCAGCCAGGTGCCATGGGTGTCCAGGTTCTGCGAGACCAACGTGCGGACCTATGTCCGCGACGCCCATGGGCGTACAGGGATCTGGTTCTTCTCCCTCGACGCCGCGCGCCTGGGCGCCGTTGCCGTCGCGCGCGCGGCCTACCATCTTCCGTACTACTGGTCCTCGATGCGGCTCGCCGAGGACGGAGAGCAGATCGCCTATACCTGCCGACGTCGTCTGCCCGGTCCGCGTGCGGTTACCAGCCGGGTGCAGGTCAGCGTCGGTGACCGGCTCAGCACCGGCAAGCTGGACGAGCGGGACCATTTCCTGACTGCCCGGTGGATCTTGTTCAGCGTCTCCGGCCAGAGATACCGGCTAGCCAGGGCCTGCCACCAGCCGTGGCCCCTGCACCGGGCACACGCGGAGATCGTCGATGACCACCTGATCGCTGCAGCGGGGCTTCCGCAGCCGAAAGGCGAGCCCCTGGTGCACTACTCACCCGGCGTCGATGTCCGCATAGGACGGCCCGAGAAGGCCGAGCGGAGATCCCCGGCGTGACAGGAAACGCCAGGTACAGACGGCATAGCCGGTATTAATCTGACCACTTTCACTGGCTCCCGTATTTCTGGTCGGCGATGGACATTGCCGAGGACGCCGGCGAGATCTCCTACCGCTGCCAGCGCAGGCTGCCCGGTCCGCGCAGCGCCACCTGCGAGGTGACCATCAGCATCGGTGACCGGTACGCCGACTCCGAGCTCGGCCAGCGCGATCATTTCCTGACCGCGCGCTGGATCCTGTTCAGCGTCGCTGGCTCCAGGTACCGGTCGGCGCGAGCGTGTCATGACCCCTGGCCGCTGCACCGGGCTCAGGCGCTCCGGGTCGATGACCGGCTAGTCGCCGCCGCAGGGCTCCCGGCCCCGTCCGGCGCGCCGCTGGTGCACTACTCCCCGGGGTCGACGTGACGATCGGCCGCCCCGAACGTTAGGCCAGGCTGGCAGGATCCGGGCCCGGTGCGTCAAGATGGCGATGGCAATCGGCCTGGCGAGGGAGACCCCTGAACATGCGGCACGTCGAGGCGCGGGCGGGCGCCTACGCCGACTCGGTGACGCTGATGCAGGTCAGCGCGCAGGCCCAGGCCGTCCCCGGCGTGCAGGCGGCGCTCGTCGCGATGGCGACCGAGCTGAACCTGGGACTGCTGGCCGATCTCGGCTTCACCGCGCCAGACGGCAGCACGCAGAACCATCTGCTGGTCGCCGTCGAGGCGGCGGATGGCGACGCGCTCGCGGCCGCTCGCGCGGTCGTCGACAGCGCCCTGACCGCGCGGCCCGCCGAGCAGTCGGGCGGTCCCGCCAGCCAGCCGCCAAGGACGACGCTCAGCGCGGCCCGCCGCGCGGGGACCGGCCTGGCGCTGATCTCCGTGCCAGGCCAGTATGCCTTCGCCGAGGCCGTCGACGCGCTCGACTCAGGCTGCGACGTGATGATCTTCTCCGACAACGTCCCGGTCGAGCAGGAGGTGTGGCTGAAGGACCGGGCCGCCGAGCGCGGCCTGCTGGTGATGGGGCCGGACTGCGGCACCGCGATCGTGTCCGGCGTCGGCCTCGGGTTCTCGCACGCGGTGCCGTCCGGGCCGATCGGCGTGGTCGCGGCCTCGGGGACAGGAGCGCAGCAGATGGTCTGCCTGCTGGACGCGGCCGGGGCGGGCGTCAGCGCCGTACTCGGGGTCGGCGGCCGCGACCTGTCGGCCGCGGTCGGCGGCCGGTCGGCGCGAGCCGCGCTCGCCGCCCTGGACGAGGACCCGTCGACCGAGCTGATCGTGCTGCTCTCGAAGCCGGCGGCCCCCGCGGTTGCGGATAGCCTTCGGGCCTATGCCGAGTCGCTCACGACCCCGGTTCAGTTCGCGCTGATCGGTCCTGGCCAGCCGGACCTCACCGCCGCGGCCGAGGCCGCGCTGCGCGCCACGGGGCGGGAAGTACCGCAGTGGCCGAGCTGGGCTGCGGCCGGCCAGCCCGGCGATCCCGGCGCACCGGCCGCCGCAGTCCCCCGGACCGAGACCGGCGCTCCCGCCGAGGCTCGCGCGCTTCGCGGCCTCTTCGCCGGCGGAACTCTCTGCGACGAGGCGATGGTCATCGTGTCCGGACGACTCGGCCCCGTGTACTCGAACATCCCGCTCCGGCCAGACTGGCGCGTCAGCCCGCACCCCCCGGCCGGCCAGCGCACCCCGGCAGGCCCGGGCTTCCCGGCCGTCCCGGACGCCGCGGCCGTCCCGGACGCCGCGCGGCACGTCATGATCGACTTCGGCGACGACGAGCTGACGGCCGGACGGCCGCACCCGATGATCGACCAGCGGCTGCGCGTCGACCGGCTCGCCGCCGAGGCGGCCGACCCGGCCACGGCGGTCATCATGCTCGACGTCGTGCTCGGGCACGGCGCTCATCCCGACCCCGCGGCTGAGCTCGCGCCCGCGATCGCCGCCGCCATAGTCGGGCGCGGCGACCGGGAACTGGCCGTCGTCGTCTCGCTGATCGGGGCCAGATCCGACCCGCAGGGGCTGACGGCCCAGGCGACCGCGCTGGCCGCCGCGGGCGCGAGCGTCTTCGCATCGAACGCGCAGGCCGCCAGGTTCGCCTGCGACCTGCTGGCCCGGACCGGCACTGGCCAGGCCGGCCCTGGCCGGCCCGGCCAGGCAGGCGCTGGCCAGGCCGGAGGCGGACGATGACCGGGCTGCTGCGCCGCGAGCCGCACGTAATCGCCGCCGGGATCGGCCTGCTCGCCGACTCGGCGGCGGGACAGGCGGCCAAGGTGACCAGAGTCGACTGGGCGCCGCCGATGCCCGGCACCGACGCCGACCTCGCCACCGTGCTGGCCGACTCGCGCCGGGCCGGGGCTAACGCCCTGGCCGTGCAGCGGATGCTCGCGGCCAGGGCGCTGCTGGTCGACGTGGTTCAGGCCGGGCCGGCCCTGGGCCTGGCGGCAGGCGAGTTCCTGCATGCCGGGCCGCCGATCAGCTGGGAACGGGCCTCAGGGCCGATGCGCGGCGCCCTGATGGGCGCGGCCGTCTTCGAGGGCCTGGCGGACCACCCCGACGCTGCTGCAGGCGAGTCAGCACTGGGAATTGTTTCGCTGGAACCATGTCATCACCGCGGCGCGGTCGGCCCGATGGCCGGTGTGGTCTCGCCGTCGATGTGGGCGTTCGTGCTGGAGGACCCGGCCGACGGCCGGCGCGCGTTCTGCTCGCTCAACGAGGGCCTCGGCAAGGTGCTGCGCTACGGCGCGTACTCGGCCGAGGTGATCGACCGGCTGCGGTGGATGTCGGCCGTCCTCGGGCCACTGCTGCAGGCCGCCGTGCGCCGGCACGGGCCGGTCGACGTGACCGCGATCCTGACCCAGATGGTCCAGATGGGCGACGAGGCGCACAACCGCAACCGGGCCGGCACGCTCATGCTGCTCCGCGACCTGCTGCCGGACATGGTCGAATCGGGATTCCCCGCCGCCGACATCGCCGATGCCGCGCGGTTCGTTGCCGGGAACGACCACTTCTTCCTGAACCTGGCCATGCCCGCCTGCAAGCTGGCCCTGGACGCGGCGCGCGACATACCTGGCTCGACGATGGTCGTGGCGATGGCGCGCAACGGCACCGACTTCGGGATCCAGGTATCAGGAACGGGCAATCCGTGGTTCACCGCGCCCGCGCTCGTGCCGCAGGGCCTCTTCCTGGCCGGTTACGGGCCGGCCGACGCGAACCCGGATATCGGCGACTCGGCGATAACGGAAACGGCCGGCCTCGGCGGCTTCGCGATGGCGGCCGCCCCGGCGATCGTCCGCCTGGTCGGCGGCACGGTGGCAACGGCGCTGGCCGCCACCCGCCGGATGTATGAGATCACGCTCGCGGAGCACCCGCTGTTCGGCGTGCCCGCGCTCGAGTTCCGCGGCACGCCGGCCGGGATCGACGTCACGCTCGTCGCGCGGACCCAGATCCTGCCCCAGATCAACACGGGCATGGCAGGCAAGGTCGCGGGAACCGGGCAGGTCGGCGCCGGCCTCGTGACTCCGCCCGCCGAGGTCTTCCCGCTGGCCCTGCGCGAACTCGCCGGCCGCGTGCCAGCGTCGCCGCCCGGATGAATGTGCCATTCATCTGGCAAGACGGTGATGAATGTGCCATTCATTCGGGCGTGCCGGTGGGATATAGCGTGCTATTCGCCCAATCCGGGCCTGATGCGGGCCGGGGCTTGATGCGGGCCGGGGTCGACGCGGCCGACCGGCCTGGCTAGGTCAGGCCACGGTCAGGACGGCGGCGCCGGTGATCCGGTCGGCCGCGAGGTCGGACAGGGCCTGGTCGGCGGCATCCAGCGGATACGGCGTGACGCTGACCCGCAGCCGCAGGCGCTCGGCGAGCCGCAGGAACTCCTCGGCGTCCCCGCGCGTATTCGAGGTCACGCTGCGCAGCGTCCGCTCCTGGAACAGCTCATCGGAGTAGTTCAGTGACGGGATGTCGGTGAGGTGGATACCGGCGATGGCGACGGTTCCGCCGCGGTCCAGATTGCGCAGCGCGGGCGGGACCACGTCGCCGACCGGCGCGAAGATGATCGCCGAGTCGAGCGGCTCGGGTGACGGGTCATCCGAGTCCTGGGCCGATGCCGCGCCGAGCTCAAGCGCCAGCTGGCGAGCAGCCGGCGCCCTGGTGAACACGTGGACAGCGGCCCCGGCCGCCATCGCGACCTGGGCCGCCAGGTGCGCGGACCCGCCGAACCCGTAGAGGCCGAGCCGACCGCCGGGCGGCACCTCGGCCCGCTTGAGCGCCCGGTAGCCGATGATGCCCGCGCACAGCAGCGGAGCGAGCTCGGCATCGCTGAAGCCGGACGGCAGCGGGTGCACGTAGGCGTCGGCTGCGACGACATACTCGGCGTAGCCGCCGTCCCGATCCCAGCCGGTGTAGACCGACTGCGGGCAGAGGTTCTCGCTGCCGCGCCGGCAGTACCGGCACGAACCATCCGTCCCCGCCAGCCAGGCCACCCCGACCCGGTCTGCTGCGGCGAACCTGGTCGTGCCAGGACCAGCCTGGATTACCTCGCCGACGACCTCGTGACCGGGCGTCACATCGGGACGGCGCGGCAGCAGATCACCCTCGGCCAGGTGCAGGTCGGTGCGGCAGACGCCGCAGCAGATGACCCGGATCAGCAGCTCGCCTGGGCCCGGCTCAGGAACCGGCCGGTCGACAAGACGCAGCGGCCCGGTGGCCATCGGACCTGGCTCGTGCACGACCCATGCCCGCATGAGACCAGCTTAGGCTAGCTGGCGGGACGGCTAGCGGGCCGGCCTCATGGCGACCCGGATCCGCCCGACTCCCTTGAGCACGCGATCGGCAGCGCCGTACAGCCCGGGGTGCTGCCTGATCCGCCGCACCGCCCACCGCGGTGGCGCAGCCGCCGCCCAGTGCAGGGCGGCGAGCGCGGACGGGCGGGTAACCGTGCCCTCGGCCACCGTCAGGTCGTAGCTCTTCAGCTCTTCCTTGTACCGCATCTCGCCCTTGCCGAGGTCGATGGAGCGGATCCCGAGAGTTCCGATCTCCTCGGTCATCCGCACCAGCTGGATCAGCCCGGGCGAGTACTTCGCGTACCGGGTGTCGTAGGCCGGGAACCACTCGGCCAGCACACCGCCGTAGGCGATGCCGAAGTGGCCGGCGACCGGCGCACCGCCCGCGTACAGGATCGACAGCAGGCCGCGGAAGGCGCCGGTGCGGTACGCCATCAGGTTCTCGACGACCTGGACGATCCGCGGCTGGTCGAACCGGTCGCTGCGCCCGGTGCGCAGGTACTGGTCCGACTTCCAGCTCATCAGCGTGCGCAGGTCCTCGACGTCAGCCGCGTCCACGGCCAGCTTCAGCGCGCCGGCCTCGCGCTCGATCTTGCGCGTCTTGCGGCCCAGGTCCCGCCAGAATCGCGGCGACCTGGCCAGGGAATCGTCGTGGTACGCGCCGAACCCCCTGGTCAGGTCGATGACCGGCGAGGAAGCGGTCGCGGCCTGGAACCGGCCGAACGGCTGCTGCCCGGCGACCAGGTGATCGAAGTGCCAGGCCGAGATCCCGCAGCCCTTGAGCAGCTCGGCTGGCTCCCATTCGAACCCGGGGACGTGGACGAGACCTTGGCAATCGCTCAGGCCAGCCCCGATCGGCGCGGCCGCGCCCAGGCGGCCCCGCTCGAACGCGAAGAACCCAACCGGCCCGGTGCTGTCCGTCAGCACGGCCACCCGGGCCGCGGGCTGAGACCGCCCGATGACGACCGCGAACTCCGGGCACAGGAACGGGTTGGCCAGCGACTCGGTCTGATCCTGCATGGCGTGCCACGCGTCGATCTCCGCGCGGCCAAGGTCCGCTGGTCGAACGACTGAAATCTGCACAGGTGCCTCTCCCCTCTGGTCCCGCAGGCTGCCTGCCCGGCCGCCCGCTCCCTGCCGTTGTCGCGCCGCGGCTACAGGCTTGCCTTCCGCCAGCGCTGCCGCGACGTGCGCGCCCGCCCCCGAAGCTTTCGGCCCAGCACGCCCGCGGCGGTCCGCAGCGCATGCGGGATCATGACGAAGAAGGGCAACGGGTCGTCCGTGGCCAGCCAGGCGTACTCGGTCGGGCCCGGCTCGGGCGAATGGGGAGCCGGACCCGGGCGCGCGGGCTCGGCCGGGCCGGCCGACGGCGCCCGCCAGTCGTGCAGCCAGTAGACGAGCCTGGCCGGAATGTCGACATGCTCGACGGAGATCCGCTTGCCCTCGACTTCCCTGGCCCGGGGGACATCGCGACCGGTGAGGTCGAGGTGCAGGGCGCGCACGACGTCCACGCCCGCTTCGTTTTCGAACAGCCGGAACGGGTTGCCCGGCCGCGGGTTGAAGTCCACCAGCTTGTACTGGCCGTCCCGCAGGTCGAGCCGCCAGTCGAGGTCACCGATGCCGCTGTAGCCGATCTCCTTGCAGAACCGCTCGGCGAGCGCGGCAAGCTCGGGATTGAACACGGTGTAGGCGCTCGCCGTCAGCCCGGCGTAGGGCGGCCACGAACGCACCTTCCGGCCGGTCAGCATGACCACGCAGTCCGAGTCCGCGTCCGCGTACAGGTGCGAGATCCAGTCTTCTGCCTGCTCGATCGGCAGGTACTCCTGCAGGATGAGGCCGGGCGCCGGCTCGGCGGAACCGTCGCCGCCTGGGCCTGAGCCGTCGCGCGGATCGCGGCGGACCAGGGCCAGCAGATCGCCGGGACTGTCCAGCACCGTGGTGTGCGGCACCACGGGCTGCCGGCGCCGCTGCCAGGGATCAGCGTTCTTGACCACGACCGGGAACCTGGCCGTTGCCGCGAAGTCCGCTACCTCATCGACGCTGCCCGGCGTTACCGATGCCGGGGCCGGAATGCCGTGCCGGCGGCAGAGCTCGAACAGGCCTGTCTTGCTGGCCAGGCATCCCGGCAGGCCGGGCGCGACGTCGGGAAGCAGGAAATGCTCGGACAGCTCCTCGCGATGCTCGGCGACCAGGACCGCGGCCTCGTCGTCGATGGAGACGATGACCGACCGCGTGCCGATGTGCCGACCAGCCGCCACGAGCCCGGGGATCAGGCTGTCCGGCCGCTCGCGGCCGGTCGCGCGCGAGACGAACCGGCCCGTCATGTAGCGCGAGACGGCCGCGGGAGGCAGGCCGGGCTCGGTGATCGCGTAGACGGGCACGCCGCACCGGCCCAGGGAGCGGAGCACGCCGAGACCGCCCGAGTGCACCGGGTACTGGCCGATCTTCAGCATCAGGGCCGGAACGCCGCGGTCGAGCGGCACCTGGCAGGCGGCTTGCTGCAAAGTACTCATGAGATCACCCTGAATCGCTCGACCACTGCGATCAGCAGCAGCGTGACTAGGGGAATGCAGGCGAGCGCGAGCGGCCGCATCAGCCAGCGCCTGGCGGGCAGGCACTCCCTGATGAGCTCCCTCGAGGCGAGCAGGACCACGCTGAGGATCAGCACGGCCAGGCCGATCGGCGTCCAGATCGTGGAGCCCGAGTACGTGGCCGCCGCGTGCAGCTCGGATCGTGCGCGGGGCGCGGTGGCCGGCAGGCGGGCCCTGAAGACGGCAGCGTCCCGGTTGCTCACGACCACCCGGACGCCGGGCTCGGCGGCCATCGCGGCGCGGAAGCTGCGCTCCCAGGCCGGGTCGTAACTCGCCGTCTGCCTGATGAAGGTCGCCTCGGTATTCGTGGTGATCAGGTAGGCGCCGCGGCCGAGCCGTTTCAGGTCCGCGACGACCTTGGCCGTATCGGCCGGGTTCCGCGGCGCGGTCAGCGAGACGAACCGCACGCTGGCGGTGTCACGGAACTGCCAGGGCATCTGCGGTGTCGCGTTGATGCCCGACGGCCGGCTGAGCCAGAGCACGGCAGTTCCGCCGCGCTGGTGGGCGTAGATGTAGTTCATCGCCTTCAGCTCGCCGCGCGGGATCTGCTCGAAGCCCTCGTTGCCGTAGCGAGTGAGCACGAACAGACCCGCCAGGCTGACCGCCACCAGGCCGCTGGCGGCTGCTGCGAGGACGACCCGGCGATGCGAGCGTGGCTCGCTGGCCCTGCGCCTGGAGGCCGCCTCTCCGGCGGCCCGCGGCTGCGCGTCGCCCGTGCCCGCCTTGCCAGCCCCCGCCTCGCCAGCCCCGGCTTCGCCAGCCCCCGTCTCGGGGAAGAACAGGCAGGCGGCCAGTATCGCGGCGGCCGGAAGCGCGAACAGGAAGATCCGCAGGGAGATCTCGCCGCCGTAGTTCTGCAGCGCGGCAATGCTCACCGGGGCGATCAGCAGGATGACCAGCGCACGGTCGGTCACCCGCCGGTGCCAGCGCCGCAGCAGCCCGAGCACCGCCAGCCCGATGATGATCCCGGCGAGCACGATCCGGCCGTACACCGGGAACTGGTGCGTTGGCGTACCGATCAGGTGGCTGCCGACGCTGGCCGAGATCGTGCTGCCGAGCCTGCCGATCTGGCCGAAGATCGTCGACATATGGCCGGACCAGTAGCCCACCGTAGCGAAGCTGACCCAGCCGATCGCGATCACGGCCAGCAGGATCGGCAGCCCCCTGGGCGTGCAGCGGCCGACGATGACCAGGCCCGCGCAGGCAGCGATCATGAGGAACGGCGTGAGCTGATGGCTGATCACCGAGGCCACGAAGATGCCGATGACCAGCAGCAGGAGGATGCCCCGCTGCGCGGATCCGACCTGCGCGGCCGGCCGCTCGCCGGATAGCCGCTTCCGCTCTGGCTCCGGTCGCCGGGGCTGCTGCCGCCGGCCAGAGAACCAGGTCAGCAAGATGGCGATGACGACCAGGTAGAGCAGGAAGTTGAAGGACTGCGGCGAGAAGTAGTCCTGGCCGACCCAGTTGCCGAGGCAGAGCAGCAGCGCGGCCAGCCACCGGGCCCGCCAGCTGATCCGCAGCGCGCGGGTCAGCAGCAGGAACGGCACCACGATCAGCGTGTCGATGATCACCGGCCACCAGG
>JADGPC010000256.1 GCA_017882645.1 Streptosporangiales bacterium
GACGTCGTGTCGGTGCTGCGGCCGCTGTCGGGGCCGACCCTGGTCGAGCATCTGCGCGGGGCGTTTTGATGGCGCTTGCGCGTGCATGGTCCGTGGCGCTGGCCGGCGTCCAGGGCACTGTCGTCGAGGTCGAGGCCGATCTTGCGCCAGGCCTGCCCGGCTTGACCATCGTCGGGCTGCCCGACGCCGCGCTGTCGGAGTCGAGGGACCGGGTGCGCGCCGCGGTGCTGAACTCGGGCGAGGCTTGGCCGCAGCGGCGGATCACCCTCGGGCTGTCGCCTGCGACGCTGCCGAAGTCTGGCAGCGGGTTCGATATGTCGATGGCGGCGGCCGTGTTGTCGGCCGCTGGCGGCTTGTCGCCTCAGGCGCTCGACGGCGTTGTCCTGTTCGGCGAGCTTGGCCTTGACGGCCGGGTCCGGCCGATCCGTGGCGTGCTGCCGGCGGCAATGGCCGCGTCGGGCGCCGGGTTCGGCCGGGTGGTGGTCCCGCGCGCGAACGCCGCCGAGGCGGCGCTGGTGCCGGGCCTTCAGGTGTGGCCGGTGGGCTCGTTGCGCGAGCTGCTGTCCGCGCTTCGGAGCGGGTGCCCGCCGGAGGCCGCTGCCGAGCCCGAGCCGGTCGACAGCGAGCCAGCGTCGATGACCGGCGCCGACCGGTTCGAGATCGAGCTCGATCTGGCCGACGTCCTTGGCCAGCCCTCGGGCCGCCGTGCGGTCGAGGTGGCGGCCGCGGGTGGCCATCACACGTTGTTGCTCGGAGACCCGGGCACCGGGAAGACCATGCTCGCCGCGCGGCTGCCTGGCCTGCTTCCTGAGCTCGATCGCCTTGCGGCGCTCGAGGTCACAGCCGTGCATTCGATCGCCGGCGTGCTGCCGCCGGAGTGCCCGCTCGTCACCCGGCCGCCGTTTCGGGATCCGCACCACACGACGTCGGTCGCCGCGTTGGTGGGCGGCGGCAGCGGATTGGCTCGACCAGGCCTGGCCTCTCTCGCCCATCACGGCGTGCTGTTTCTCGACGAGGCGCCCGAGTTTGCGACCGGGGTGCTTGATGCGTTGCGGCAGCCGTTGGAGTCGGGTTATGTGTCGATCGCTCGGTCGGGTGGGGTGGCCCGTTATCCGGCGCGGTTCTTGTTGGTTTTGGCGGCGAATCCGTGTGGCTGTTCGACGTCGAGCGCTGCTGCTGGGTCGTGCACGTGCTCGCCGCTGACGAGGCGGCGGTATCTGAGCCGGATCTCGGGGCCGCTCTTGGACCGGGTCGATTTGCAGGTGCGGATGGATCCGGTGAGCCGGTCGGAGCTGTTGGCTGATCGGCGTCATGTGGAGCACACGGCGACGGTCGCCGGGCGGGTGCTGGCGGCTCGGGCGAGGGCGGCGGGCCGGCTGGCGGGCAGCCCGTGGCGGACGAACAGCGATGTGCCGGGCCGGGAGCTGCGGGATCGGTGGGCGCCGGCGAGGGCGGCGTTGGCGGCTGCTGAGCGGGCGCTGGATGCGGGCCGGCTGTCGGCGCGTGGCCTGGACAGGGTGTTGCGGGTCGCTTGGACGTTGGCTGATCTCGCGGATCGTGCGCGGCCGACTGCCGACGACGTCGACGAGGCGTTGTATCTGCGGACCGGCGTCGCCGCGTGAGCGTGGTTGATGGGCGGCCGGTCGGTGAGGCCGACCGGGAGGCTCGGCTGCTGTTGAGCCGGGTCGCGGAGCCGGGCGACGTGGAGCTGGGCAAGCTGGTGGCGGAGCTCGGCGCGGGCGGCGCGGTGGGGCAGCTGCGGGCCGGGTCCCTTCGGCATCGGGGCGTGCTGAACCTTCGGGCCCGTCTCGACGCGGCGAGCCCGCAGCGTGATCTTGCGGCCGGCCGCGGCGTCGGCGCCCGGTTCGTGATCCCCGGCGATGGGGAGTGGCCGGCTCAGCTGGGCGATCTGGTTCGGCTGGGGCGGGCCGACGCCGGGGTGCCGCTCGGGCTGTGGCTTCGCGGCCCGCTCGATCTGCGCGAGGCGTGCCGGCGTTCGGTCGCGGTGGTCGGCGCCCGGGCGTCGAGCGCCTATGGCGAATATGTGGCGAGCGAGCTCGGGCTTGGCCTGGCCGAGCGGGGGTGGACGGTGGTCTCCGGCGGGGCGTATGGCATCGACGGGGCCGCTCATCGTGGGGCGCTCGCGGTCGACGGCCCGACTGTCGCGGTGCTCGCGTGCGGGGTCGACGTCGCTTACCCGCGCGGTCACACCGCGCTGATCGAGCGGATGGCGCAGACCGGCCTGGTGGTCAGCGAATGGCCGCCTGGCTGCGCCCCGATGCGGTACCGGTTCCTGGTCCGCAATCGCGTCATCGCCGCTCTTACGGCAGGCACGGTGGTGGTCGAGGCCGCTGTCCGCAGCGGCGCGCTGAGCACGGCGAACCGGGCCCGCGAGCTCGACCGGCACGTGATGGCCGTGCCGGGGCCGGTGACCTCGGCGATGTCAGCCGGGACGAACCAGCTGCTCCGCCAGCCCGACGTCATGTGCGTCACCGGGGTCGGCGACGTCCTCGACCTGGTCGGTGCGATCGGCGCCGACCTCGCGCCGGCGCCGGCCATCCCCGCCGACCCGCGCGACGCCCTCGACGACATGTCGCGGCGGGTCCTCGAATCGGTGCCGGCCCGCCGCGCGGCCGGGCCGGCGAGCATCGCCGTCACCTCAGGCGTCGCGCCGCATCAGGTGCTGCGCGCCCTCGGCGGCCTCGCCGCCCGCGGGTTCGTCGAACGAGTCGACTCCGGCTGGCGGCTCACACGATGATCGGCTTGAGCATCGATCTGG
The DNA here is from genome assembly GCA_017882645.1 of Streptosporangiales bacterium. GTDB lineage: Bacteria > Actinomycetota > Actinomycetes > Streptosporangiales > Streptosporangiaceae > Chersky-822. The sequence goes on from JADGPC010000256.1 coordinate 2,780, forward strand.
CAGATCAACGGCTGGAAAGCCATCCGGAACACCCTCGCGATGACCTACGGCGACCCCCTAGGAATCAACTAACCGATGCCGCTTACACAAAGAACCTGACAAGCCGGAGCGCGGCCGCCCACATGAGAGCGGCAACACATTGCTGCCATCACTATTCCGGGGTCAGGGCGATATCGGGCAGGTAGTCGACCACGCATACGTAGTACCGCATCGACAGCGCAGCCCGCTCCTGATCGACACTGCCTTCACCGAGCGCGAAGACATCGTTGAGCCAGTTGTGCGCGCCGCTTTCGGACTGGAATGTCATCACGTGTATGCCGCTGCCGTTGGTCAGCGACGACATGCCGGTGAGGCTGAACAGAACTGTTCCGC
>JADGPC010000257.1 GCA_017882645.1 Streptosporangiales bacterium
CCGACCGCTCTAGCCGGCAGCCGTCCGCTCAGGCCCGCAGCCGTCCGCCCAGGCCGGCAGCCGTCCGCCCAGGCCGGCCGCCGTCCGCCCTGCGCCGCCTGCTCGCGGCCATGACCGGGTAGGCGCAGGTTCAGTGGACCGGCCGCCCGGCCGCTCGCTGCCGGGCCGAAGGCTCCCGCCAGGACGGGGCCGATGTGCGCAGCAGGAACTCCGCGTACGTATCCGGAGCAGCGCCTGGCTCCGGCGCGTAGCGGTCGTAGGAAAGGCTGTAGGACATTAGCCGCCGCTGCGCTTCGTTGCATTCGGAGATGATCTCGCTGATTCGGTGCAGCAGGTTCATGACTCCAGCCTCACCCGCCGGGCTGGCGACCGATAGTGGCAGTAGTGACATGGCCGGCCGCTGAGCGTCGGCGACCTGGCCGGCCGCGCGCACATGTCGCCCCGCACGTTCGCGCGGCGCTTCACCCAGGAAACCGGGACCACGCCGCTGCGCTGGCTCACTTCTCAGCGCATCCTGCTGGCCCAGCAGCTGCTGGAGGAGACGGACGAGACGGTGGACGCCATCGCCGAGCAGGTGGGCTTCGGCAACGCGGCTACGCTGCGGCGCCATTTCCGCGCCTGCCGCGACACCACGCCCGACTCCTACCGTCGCCTGTTCCGCGGCCCGGCGCGGCCCAGCCGGCCGGTTCTCGCCGACGCGCCGGTCCCCGCCGCCTAGCGTCCCGGTTTTTCATGCTTAACAGGCCTGGTGCACCTGGTCCCGCCCTGCGGACCTGCACCGGGCCGGCGGCTGGCTGGCCCCGACGCCCCCGGCGGGCCGCCCGGGCCCCGCGCGGCCGGTAGGATAAACCGCCATAGCCGCGGCGGTTGCCGTGAGTGATGATCTGAGTTCCCGCGTTCCCGGTCGCATCCAGGCGGCAGGCGGTGGAGGGAACCAATGCAGGGGACACAAGGAGTGACGCCGAGGTGAAGACAGACGTCGAGGAACTGAGCCCGACTCGCGTGAAACTCAGCGTAGAGGTGCCGTTCGACGAGCTGAAGCCCAGCATCGACAAGGCCTACCGCGAGGTCGCCCGGCAGGTCCGCATCCCGGGCTTCCGCCCGGGCCGCGTGCCGCCGCGGATCATCGACCAGCGGGTCGGCCGGGCGCCGGTACTGGAGCAGGCCGTCAACGACGCCATTCCCGAGCTGTACGGCAAGGCGGTCGAGCAGCAGGAGCTGTTCGCCCTCGGCCGCCCGGAGGTGGAGATCACCAGCCTGGACGACGGCAAGGAGCTCGCCTTCACCGCCGAGTTCGATATCCGGCCCAAGTTCGACCTGCCCGATCTGAGCAGCATCTCCGTCACCATCGACAACGCCACGGTGACGCCGGACGACGTCGAGGAGTACCTCAGCACCCTGCGCGAGCGGTTCGCGTCGCTGAAGGGCGTGCAGCGAACGGCCGAGAACGGCGACTACGTGTCCATCGACCTGTCCGCCACCGTCGACGGTGAGCCGGTTGAGGACGCTCAGGCCAGCGGCCTGTCGTACGAAGTCGGCAGCGGGTCGATGCTGGAGGGCCTCGACGACGCCGTGACCGGGATGTCGCAGGGTGAGTCGAAGACCTTCAGCACCGAGCTGGCCGGCGGCGAGCGTGCCGGTGACGAGGCCGAGGTGACCGTCACCGTGCACAGCGTCAAGGTCAAGGAGCTGCCGGACTTCGACGACGACTTCGCCCAGCTGGCCAGCGAGTTCGACACCATCGGCGAGCTGCGGGCCGACACCCGCAGGCGGCTCGAGGCGATGCGCCAGCAGCAGCAGGCCATCCAGGCCCGCGACCGCGCCCTGGAGACGCTGCTCGACCAGGTGGACATTCCGCTGCCGGACAGCATCGTGGAGGAGGAAGCGCACCGCCTCGAGCACTCCATGCACGACCAGATCGAGCGGGCTAGCGCCGATTGGGGCACCTACCTGCAGATGGTCGGCAAGTCCGAGGAGGAGTTCAGCGCCGACCTGCACGACCAGGCCCGCCGCAGCGTCAAGATCGGCCTGGGACTCGACCAGGTGGCCAAGCAGGAAGACCTGGGCGTCAACGACGCCGAGCTGTCCTACTTCGTCACCCAGCAGGCCGAGCAGATGGGGGTCGACCCGCAGCTGCTCGCGCGCCAGATCGCCGAGGGCGGCCAGATCGGCGCCGCCGCGGCCGAGGTGGTGCGCGGCAAGGCCATGGCGCTGCTGGCCAGCAGGGTGCAGATCAAAGACGAGGCCGGCCACGAGCTCGACTACAACACGCTGCTCGGCATCGACGACGAGGGCGGGGAGGACGCTAGCGAGGCCGAAGCCGCCGGCGAGGAGGCCGAGGAGGCCGGGGCCCAGGCCGACGCGGCCGATGCGGCGCTGGCCGGCGACGCCGACGAGGACGCCGACGAGGACGAGGATGCCGAGTAGGACACCGATGCCGACGAGGACGCGGACGGGGGCCAGGACGCCCGGGCCTAGTCCCTGCGCCGACAGCGAAAACCCCGCTTTGGAGGCCTGCAGCGGTTAGCTCGCGAGCTATCGTCCAGATCAGAGACATCAGCTGCTTGCGCGGCGGCTAGTCAAACGAGGAGAACGCAGTGACCACGGATTCCCCACTGGACGTGCCGTCCATCGTGAAGGCGGCCATGCCCGATGGTGCCGTCCAGCCGTTCGGCGACCAGCTGTTCCAGCGGCTGCTGCGGCACCGGATCGTCTTCCTCGGCCAGCAGGTCGATGACGACCTCGCGAACCGGATCTGCGCCGAGCTGGTGCTGCTGGCCGCCGAGGACCCCAGGCGCGACATCAGCCTGTACATCAACTCGCCGGGCGGCTCGGTCAGCGCCGGCCTGGCCATCTACGACGTGATGCAGTACGTGCCGAACGACGTCGCCACCTACGTGATGGGCATGGCCGCGTCGATGGCCCAGGTGCTGCTCTGCGCGGGCACGGCGGGCAAGCGGTTCGCCATGCCGCACTCCCAGATCCTGATGCACCAGCCGTCCGGGGGCCTCGGTGGCACCGCGACCGACATCCGGATTCAGGCCGAGCAGATGCTGTATATCAAGCGGACGATGGCGGAGCGCATCGCGTTCCACACCGGCCAGACGTTCGAGCAGATCGAGCTCGACTTCGACCGCGACCGCTGGTTCACCGCAGACGAGGCCAAGGACTACGGCTTCGTCGACCGGGTGGTCCGCAGCGCCACCGAGGTGCCCTCGGCGGGCCCGGTTTCATGAACGCAGATTACGGAACGAAGGAGCGAGGAGTGAGCGAACTCAGCGCCGGGGGCTTCCGGCCGGCGGAGGCCAGGTACGTCCTGCCGTCCTTCGTGGAGCGGACGTCGTACGGGGTCAAGGAGATGAACCCGTACAACAAGCTCTTCGAGGAGCGGATCATCTTCCTCGGCGTCCAGATCGACGACGCCTCGGCCAACGACGTCATGGCCCAGCTGCTGACGCTGGAGGCGATCGACCCGGACCGGGACATCACGATCTACATCAACTCGCCGGGCGGGTCGATGACCTCGATGATGGCCATCTACGACACGATGCAGTTCATCCAGCCCGACATCCAGATGTGCTGCATCGGGCAGGCCGCCTCCGCGGCCGCCATCCTGCTGGCCGCGGGCACCAAGGGCAAGCGGATGGCCCTGCCGAATTCGCGCATCCTGATCCACCAGCCCGCCACCCAGGGCGGCGGCTACGAGCAGGTGAGCGACCTGGAGATCCAGGCCCGCGAGATCATGCGGATGCGCTCGGCGATGGAGGTCATCCTGGCCCGGCACACCGGCCAGGAGGAGGAGTCCATCCGCCGCGACATCGAGCGTGACAAGTTCCTTACCGCCGAGGAAGCCAAAGAGTACGGCATCGTCGACGAGGTTCTCACTACGCTCAAGCGCGGCCAGACCGTCTCCGGGGTACTGTCGTCCTAACCGGAGATTTGCCTCTTCCCCGGCATACCCCGGAAGCGGTTTGATGGTTGTGTCTTAGGTTCTCCGGGACCCGAGGCGGTAACGTCGAAAGCCGGAGCGCACGATGGCCTGGCGGGACATGCCCGCTGGGGCAGGCCGCGACCTGCCCCAGCGGCCCCATGCAAAGGAGTAACTGGGTGGCACGCATCGGTGACGGTGGCGACCTGCTGAAATGCTCGTTCTGCGGGAAGAGCCAGAAGCAAGTCAAGAAGCTCATTGCCGGCCCAGGCGTGTACATCTGCGATGAATGCATCGATCTCTGCAACGAGATCATCGAGGAGGAGCTGGCCGAGCCGTCCGAGGTCAAGTGGGACAGCCTGCCCAAGCCACGGGAGATCTACGAGTTCCTCGACGCTTACGTGATCGGCCAGGACATGGCCAAGAAGGCACTGTCGGTGGCCGTATACAACCACTACAAGCGCGTCCAGTCCGGCGGCGAGCGCCCCGGCGACGACGGAGTGGAACTGGCCAAGTCCAACATCCTGCTGCTCGGCCCGACCGGCTCCGGCAAGACGCTGCTGGCCCAGACCCTGGCCCGGCTGCTCAACGTGCCGTTCGCTATCGCTGACGCCACCGCGCTCACCGAGGCCGGCTACGTCGGCGAGGACGTCG
>JADGPC010000028.1 GCA_017882645.1 Streptosporangiales bacterium
GACATCGCCGTTGTCCGGGGTGCCATACAGTTGTCGTGATGCCTGACGATCGCCGGACCTGGTGGGCGCGGTGCGCGAGTACGGCCTGACCCTGCTCGTCGCTGCCGCGGTGACCTATCTGCTGACGCCCCTCGTGCGCCGCGCGGCGATGATGTTCAAGGCCGTCATCCCGGCCAGGGAACGGGACGTCCACGCCGGCCCGATGCCGCGGATGGGCGGGGTCGCGATGTACCTCGGCGTAGCGGCCGGGCTGCTCGTGGCCAGCAGGCTGATCCCGATGCGTGACGCCTTCCATGGCACCGGCCTGGTCGTGGGCCTGCTCGGAGCCGGCGGCCTGATCGTGGTCATCGGGATCGTCGACGACCGCTGGGGGATCAGCCCGATCGGCAAGCTGATCGGCCAGATCGTCGCGGCCGGGATCGTCTGCGCCAGCGGCGCGCGGCTGACGAGCTTCCCCGAGCCGCACAACAGTCTCTTCGCGCTGACCCAGAACGAGTCGGTGGTACTGACCGTTCTGGTCATCGTCGCGACCATTAACGCGGTCAACTTCATTGACGGGCTGGACGGGCTGGCCGCCGGGATCGTGTGCATCGCCGCCAGCTCGTTCTTCGTCTACTACTACTGGCTGGCCAAGGTCGTCGGCTTGTCGGCCGAGGCCGTGCCCGCGCTGGCGTCGGTCGTGCTGGCCGGCGCATGCCTGGGTTTCCTGCCGCACAACTTCTATCCGGCCCGGATCTTCATGGGCGATACCGGGTCCATGCTGCTCGGCTTGCTGCTCGCCTACGTGCCGATCTGGGCCATCAACTCGCTCGACTTCACGAGCCTGAACTACAAGGCGAACAGGTTCGCCGAAATCCTGCCGCTGCTGCTGCCCGCCGCGGTCCTGGTGATCCCCTATGTCGACATGGCGCGCGCCGTGGTGCGGCGGACCAGGGCGGGCATGTCGCCGTTCGCGGCCGACCGCAAGCACCTGCACCACACGATGCTCGAGATCGGCCACTCGCACCGGTCGAGTGTGCTGATCCTGTACGCCTGGGCGGCGCTGTTCGCCGGAACCGTCGTCGGCCTGTCGATCCTGAAGGTGAACCTGGTCGTCCTGGTCTGGACGACGCTGGCCGCGGTGCTCGCGCTCGTCCTGCTGTCGATCCCGAAGCTACGCTGGTGGCAGCGGAGCCGGCCGGAGGTCGCTGCGGGCAGCCGCATGCTCGCCGCCCGGCAGCGGGCCGTCGCCGACCGGGTTACGGTTCCCGCGCTGACCCGGCCGGCCGATCTGGCGCCGGGTGCTGACCTGGCTGGCGGGGCCGCCGTCGACGGCAACGGAGCCGGCCCGGGAGCGAACCTGCACGATGACGGTCTCGGTCAGCCCGAGGCTAGCGTCACGCCGGCGCCGACGGCCAGGGCGTCGGGCCAGCCAGGCCCGTGAACCGCCATCCCAGCCGCCCGCGTCCCGCCAGCACCGCGCGGCCACATCGGTTGCATTCGTCACGTTCGGTGACCTGGTGAGGCCAACGCCGGACAGCTTGTGATATCTTTCACGAGCAGCCGCACACCGTCGGCTGCGTGGTCCGTGATACGTTTCGGACACCTGGCAGCACAGGGTTTTCGGTGCTGCACAGCGCTGTCGGAGCGTTACGGGACACCGACACTGCCATGTACGTGCCGGCCGGCTGACAGGCCTGCCGCCAGTCCCTCCGGAGTTTGAAGACTAATGCTGGCGAACTACGCCCAGATCGTCCGCCGGTCAGTGCTGACCACGGCGGCGGTGGGCGCGGTCATGATTATCGTCAGCGTGGCTCTCGGCGGGGTCAAGGGACTGCTCGGGGCCGTGCTGGGCGCAGCCCTGGTCGCCGCGTTCTTCGCGATCAGCGTGTTCGCCGTGGGCCGGGCCGCGCGCCGGAGCCCGCAGGCAATGATGATCACCGCGATGGCGACGTACATCGTGAAGATCCTGCTGCTGATGTTCTTCGTCGCCCGGTTCGCCGGCACCACGGCGTTCAACTCCCGGCTGTTCGGGCTGACCGCCCTGGCGTGCATTCTGGCCTGGTCGGCCGCCCAGGTCTACTGGTCGATGCGGCTGAAGACGCCTTACGTAGAACCCTCCGGTCGGTGATGAGCCGTGCGGGCATGCGGGGGCGAGGCGAGCTGTGATGGCGGACGATTCGCAGAACGCCGGCTGGTCCATCTTCGGCTACCTGATCTCCGGCATGGTCTTCTATGGCGGCCTCGGCTGGCTTATCGGCCACTGGACGCACCTGGCCATCCTGTTCCCGATCGGGGCACTGGTCGGCCTCGGCATCGGGGTCTTCGCCGTCATCTACAAGTACGGGCGGTCGTGACCGGCCAGGCCGCGGGTAGCTGCGCGGGCCGCGTGGCCGGCGGTCACGTCGAGGTCGCCGGTCCGGGCCGGCCCGCTGTCTGTTACGCTGCCGCGCCCGGCTACGCTCGCCTGACCGCCGGCGGGCTGGCGCCGGCCGGCTCGCTGCCGCTGGCTGGAAGGAATCTCCGGTTGACGATGAGTCGCATGACATGCGTGCACGAGGTTAGAGGAGGCCGAGGTGACCGCTGACGTACTCGCGCTCGCCGCGAGTCACTGCCTGAATCCAGAGATCTCGGCGCACCTGAAGTCCGGCTGCGGTTACCCGGCGCCGAGCTACCCGGGCAGTTTCACCTACGGCCCGCTGTTCCAGATCGGCTCGTTCACCTTTAACAAGCCGATGCTGCTGGCCGCGATCTGCGCGGTTGTCGTGGTCGGGTTTTTCTGGGCGGCGTTCGCCAAGCCGAAGATCGTGCCGCGAGGCGCCCAGAACCTTGGCGAAATGGGAATCCTGTTCGTCCGTGACGAGATCCTGCGCCCGATGATGGGCAAGCGCGGCGACGGCTTCCTGCCGTTCCTGGTCGCGCTGTTCTTCTTCATCTGGGTCATGAATGTCATGGAGATCATCCCGGCGGCGCAGTTCCCCGGGATGTCGGAGATCGCCTTCCCGGCCGCGCTGATGCTGATGGTCTACGGCACCTACACCTACCTCGGGATCAGGCACCAGGGCCTGGGCGGCTACTTCAGGAACATGATCCCGTCCGGCGTCCCGGCGGGAATCCTCGTCATCCTGGCGCCGGTGGAGATCCTGCAGTACATCATCGTCCGGCCGTTCACGCTGATGGTCCGGCTATTCGCGAACATGTTCGCCGGCCACATCCTGATACTCGTGTTCACGCTCGCGACCTGGTACCTGATCAGCGCCGGGATCGGGCTGCTGTGGAGCGCGACATCATTTGTCCTGACCGTCGTACTCACTGCCTTCGAGCTGCTGATCCAGGCGCTGCAGGCCTACATTTTCACGATCCTGACCGCTCAGTACATCGGCGGCTCGCTGGAAGCGGGGCATTGAGATGAGCGGAATGGGATGCCAGGCGACCGGCGCAGCTGCCGGAGACCGGCCGTTGGTTTACCTAACCGCCGGGGGACAGTCCGCCGGCTTGACCGAAAAGGAATGCCCAGATGCTTGAACTTTTTCACCACGTGCTTGCTGCCAGCACTAACAACAACACGGTCATCAGCATCAACATCGGCGCGGTGGCGTACGGCCTCGCGGCGATCGGGCCCGGCATCGGCATCGGTCTGATCTTCGGTCATGGCGTCGAGGCGATGGCGCGCCAGCCCGAGGCGGCCGGCATGATCCGGTCCAATATGTACATCGGCTTCGCGCTGACCGAGGCGCTGGCGCTGATTGGCATCGTCATTCCGTACATCTTCCACTACTCCCCGATCTAGATCTTCGTGCCGCAAGGAGTGCAGTAGAGATGGCAGCAAAGTTCCTGGCCGCGGCCGCGGCTCCGAACCCGCTGATCCCGCACTGGCCTGAGCTCATCATCGGCGCGGTCGCGTTCCTGATCGTGTTCGCCCTGCTGGCCAAGGTACTGATGCCGCGGATCAGCAAGACGCTGGCGGAGCGTACCGACCAGATCGAGGGCGGCCTGAAGCGAGCCGAGGATGCCCAGACCGAAGCGAACAAGGTGCTCGAGCAGTACCGGGCTCAGCTGGCCGATGCCAGGCACGAGGCCGCGAGGCTGCGCGAGCAGGCCAAGGAAGAGGCGGCCCAGATCGTGGCGCAGGGCCGGGCCGACGGGGTGGCCGAGCGGCAGCGCATCATCGACTCGGCCAATGCCCAGATCGAGGCCGACCGGCAGCAGGCGCTGACCACGCTGCGGGCCGAGGTCGGCAGCCTGGCGGTCGAATTGGCCAGCCGGATCGTCGGCGAGTCGCTAGCCGACGAGGCCAGGCAGTCCCGCATGGTCGACCGGTTCCTCACCGAACTCGACGAGGAGGCCGCGAGCGGGGTCCCGGCCCGATGAGAGGTGCGAGCCGGGCGTCGCTCAGCGCGGCCAAGGACCGGCTGTCGGCCGCGCTGGCCGGCGGCGACGCCGCGCAAGCGACTCAGATCGGCGATGAGCTCTTCGCTGTCGCCGGCCTTCTCGACAGTGAGCCGGGGCTGCGCCGCAGCCTGTCGGATCCGTCCAGGGACCGGGCCGCCCGCACCGGGCTGGCCGAGGCGCTGCTCGCCGGGAAGGTCTCGGATCCTAGCCTGGAGCTGGTCAAGGTCCTGGTCGGCGCCCGGTGGTCGGCGGCGGGCGACCTCGCCGACGCGGCCGAGGAGCTCGCGGTGCTGGCCATCGCCGATGCCGCCGACTGCGAGGGCAAGCTGGACGATCTCGAGGACGACCTGTTCAGGTTTGGCCGGATCGTCCAGGCCAATCCCGACCTGCGCTCCGCCCTGTCGAATCAGTTCGTGCCTGCCGAGGGGCGCCGGAACGTAGTGACCCAGCTGGTCGCGGGCAAGGTCATCGAGCCGGCGTTGCGGCTGATCACCCAGGCGGCCGCGCACCCGAGGGGACGTAGCCTGGATGCAGTGCTTGAGGCCTACGCGAACCTCGCTGCCGAACTGCGCGAGCGCCTCGTCGCCGAGGTACACGTTGCGGTGCCGCTGACCGACGACCAGCGGGGCAGGCTGGCGGCGGCGCTCGTCGCGGCCTACGGGCACGACGTCCACCTGAATGTCGTGCTCGACCCGGAGGTGCTCGGCGGCATGTCGGTCCAGATCGGCGACGAGCTGATCAACGGCAGCGTCGCGAGCCGGCTGGCTGAGCTCCGACGCGACCTGGCCGCCTAGCTGGCGGGCCGCGGCTAGCGAGACTGTCGATGCAGAACAACCAGACGAGAAAGACGCGAGGAAGATGACGGAGCTGACTATCCGGCCCGAGGAGATCAGGGACGCCCTGGCGCAGTTCGTCGAGGCCTACGAGCCGGGCGCCGCAGCCACCGAGGAGGTCGGCACCGTCTCCGAGTGCGGCGACGGCATCGCCAGGGTGCAGGGACTGCCCTCGGCGATGGCGAACGAGCTGCTCGAGTTCGAGGACGGAACGCGCGGCCTGGCGCTGAACCTGGACATCCGCGAGATCGGCGTGGTCATCCTGGGTGACTTCAGCAAGATCGAGGAAGGCCAGCGGGTCAAGCGGACCGGCGAGGTGCTCTCGGTC
>JADGPC010000258.1 GCA_017882645.1 Streptosporangiales bacterium
GCGACGTGCGGATGGCCGTCGAGGACTACCCGAAGATGCGGGCGACGGCGCTGCGGATCGCCGACGAGCTCGCGGCCGCCAGCTCCGGCGCGGGCCAGGAGCAACTAGGCGGATCGACCGAGCTGACCGGAGCCTGGGCCGTCCCCGGATCGCGTACTGGCGGCGGCCCGAAGTCGGCGGGATGGGTGGTTCCCGCCAGCCCCGCCGAGTCGCCCTCGGAGATCGAATCCCTGCTCCGCTGGCTGGTCGACGCGCATTTCACGTTCCTCGGCTACCGCGAGTACGACATCGTCCCCGAGACCGGCGGGCTGGCGCTGCGCGGCGTTCCTGGCACCGGCCTGGGCATCTTGCGGCACGACAAGCCGGAATCCACCCCGCTGTCGGCCCTGTCGGAGCAGGCCCAGGGGATCGCCACCGATCCGAGCCACCGGCTGATCATGACGAAGGCGAACTCCCGCGCGACGGTCCACCGGCCGAGTTACCTGGATTACGTCGGGATCAAGCGGCTGTCATCGGACGGCAAGGTGATCGGCGAGTCGCGCTTCGTCGGGCTGTACACGCACATGGCGTATACGGACAGCATCACCAGGATCCCGATCCTGCGCCGCAAGCTGACCGAGGTGTACGAGGCATGCGGAATCCCAGCGGGCAGCCACGACGGCCGTGATCTCGCCGAGTTCATGGAGGTCTACCCCCGCGAGGAGCTCTTCCAGACCCCGGTGGACGAGCTGGCCGACGTGGCCAGCGAGGTACTGCGGCTGCGCGAGCGGATGCAGACCAGGCTGTTTCTCCGCAAGGACATCTACGGCCGGTACGTCTCGTGCCTGATCTACCTGTCCAGGGACCGGTACAACACCAAGGTCAGGATCGCGGTCCAGGAGATCCTGCGGCGGGTGCTCGGCGGCGCGCAGATCGACTACAGCGCGGTCGTGGACGAGGGCCCGATCGCCAGGCTGCATGTCGTCGTGCGGGCCGCGCGCGGCCGGAACCTGGTCGACGCCGACATCGCCACCCTGGAACAGGCGATCGCCGCGGCGGTCCGGTCGTGGGACGACGACCTGGTGCGCGAGGCCGTCGCCCAGCTCGGCGAAGGGCCAGGCCGGGCGCTGCTCGGCGAGTTCGTCGACGCCATCTCCGACACCTATAAGGCCGACGTGCCGGCTGCTGCCGCCATCTCGGACCTGGCCAAGATCCAGCAGATGCGCGAGTCGGGCCCGGATATCTCGTTCGAGATGTGGGAGTCCGCCGGATACGTGGGCGGCGTGCCGGTCGAGCACGAGCAGGCGGCCCTGGAGGCCGCGGGCCTGTCCGGAATGGCCAACCCGGCGAGCCCGGCCGGCTCCGTCGTCCGGGCTGGCCAGGCGCAGACCCGCGGCCGCGATAGCACAGGCCGGGGCAGCGAAGACCGGAACGGTGCTGTCCGGGATGGGGAGGGCACCAAGCGGCGGGTCTGGCGGCTGACGATCCACCGGATCGGGTCACCGATCACGCTGACCGACGTCCTGCCCCGGCTGCAGCACATGGGCGTCGAGGTCGTCGACGAGCACCCGTACGAGTTTCCCGGCCGTGAGCCGTTCTGGATCTATGACTTCGGGCTCCGCCGCCAGGGCGTGGCCGCGTCCGGCCCCGGCGGCCGAGCGACCCAGGTGCCCCAGGTATCGCTGGCGTCGGTCGCCGGGCAGCTCGAGGGGGCGCTGTCGGCACTGTGGAACGGCGAGATCGAGGACGACGAGTTCAACACGCTGGTCCTCGACGCCGGCCTGACCTGGCGTCAGGTCGTGATCCTCCGCGCCTACGCCAAGTACCTGCAGCAGGTCGGGACCACCTTCAGCTCGGGCTATATCGCGCGGGTCCTGCGGTCGAACCCGGTGATCGCCCGCCAGCTGATCAGGCTGTTCGAGTCCAGGTTCGACCCGGACCGGCAGGCCGGCCAGGTCGAGCGGAGCGAGGCACTGGTCGAGGAGATCAACGGGGAGCTTGACGATGTCGCCAGCCTCGACGAGGACCGGATCCTGCGCGCCTACCTGGGCCTGATCAGGGCCACCCAGCGGACCAACTACTTCAGCGGCCAGCCCGGGTCGGACGAGCGGGCGCCGTACCTGGTCTTCAAGCTCGACGACGCGCTGGTGCCTGACCTGCCGGCGCCCCGGCCGAAGTTCGAGCTGTTCGTGTACTCGCCCAGGTTCGAGGGCGTGCACCTGCGGTTCGCCAACGTCGCCCGCGGCGGACTGCGCTGGTCCGACCGGCGCGAGGACTTCCGCACCGAGATCCTCGGGCTGGCCAAGGCCCAGGAGGTCAAGAACTCGGTCATCGTGCCGTCCGGCGCCAAGGGCGGCTTCGTCTGCAAGCAACTGCCCAAACCGGCCGACCGCGATGCCTACCAGGGCGAGGTGCTCGCGTGCTACCGGATGTTCATCAGCGCCATGCTGGACATCACCGACAACCTGAAGGCTGGGCAGGTTATCCCGCCTGGCCGGGTCGTCAGGCACGACGGTGACGACCCGTACCTGGTGGTCGCGGCCGACAAGGGCACGGCGACGTTCTCCGACACGGCCAACGAGATCGCGCTGAGCCGCGGCTTCTGGCTCGGCGACGCGTTCGCCTCGGGCGGCTCGGCCGGCTACGACCACAAGAAGATGGGCATCACCGCGCGCGGGGCATGGGAGTCGGTCGAGTTCCATTTCCAGACCCTCGGCGTCGACATCAGCCAGACCGACTTCACCGTCGCCGGGATCGGCGATATGTCAGGCGACGTGTTCGGCAACGGGATGCTGCTGTCCGAGCACATCAAGCTGGTGGCGGCGTTCGACCACCGGCACGTCTTCATCGACCCCGACCCGGATCCGGCGATCAGCTTCGCGGAGCGGCGGCGCCTGTTCGACCTGCCCAGGTCGTCGTGGGAGGACTACGACAAGGGGCTTATTTCCGGTGGCGGCGGGATCTGGCCGCGCTCGGCGAAGTCGGTTCCGATCTCGCCGCAGGCTCGCGCCGGGCTGGGGATCGAGGACGGGGTCACCGCGCTCTCGCCGGACCAGCTGATCTCCGCGATTCTCACCGCCCCGGTCGACCTGCTCTGGAACGGCGGCATCGGCACGTACGTGAAAGCCTCTAACCAGGTCCATGCCGATGCTGGTGACCGGACCAACGACGCGGTCAGGGTGGACGCCGCCCGGGTGCGGGCCAGGGTGATCGGCGAGGGCGGGAACCTCGGGCTGACCCAGGAGGCCAGGATCGAGTACGCGCTCGGCGGCGGGCTGGTCAACACCGACTTCATCGACAACTCAGCGGGCGTGGACACCTCGGACCACGAGGTGAACATCAAGATCCTGCTCGACGAGGTGGTCAGGGACGGCCAGATGACAACGGCCGACCGGGATGCGCTGCTCCAGACGATGACCGACGACGTCGGCAAGCTGGTGCTGAGCCACAACTATCACCAGAACCGGGCGCTCGCCGCGGCGCGTGCCCAGGCGGCGCAGATGCTGCACGTGCACGCCAGGTACATCAGGAAACTGGAGCGCGAGGGGCGGATCAGGCGTCGCCTGGACGTGCTGCCCGCCGACAAGGACATCGCCGAGCGCCGGTCGACCAGCCGGGGGCTGACGCTCCCCGAGTTCTCGGTGCTGCTCGCGCACACCAAGATCGCGGCCAACCAGGAGGTGCTGGCCTCCGATGTCCCAGACGACCCGTACCTGCGCCGCGTGCTCACCAGCTACTTCCCGGCCGCGCTGCGCGACCGGTTCACGGACCGGATGGCGTCGCACCGCCTGCACCGGGAGATCATCACGACCGAGGTCGTGAACGACATGGTGGACAGGTCGGGCATCACGTTCGCGTTCCGGCTGAACGAGGAGACGGGCGCCTCGGTGCCGCACGTCACCGAGGCGTGGCTGGTCGCCCGTGAGGTCTTCGACATGACCGGCTTCTGGAGCCAGCTCAAGGCGCTGGACGGCGAGGTCGACACCTCGGCCCAGATCCTCGCCCTGCTCGAGGGCCGCAAGCTGACCGAGCGGGCGACCAGGTGGCTGCTGCATTTCCGGCGGCCGCCATTTGACATCCAGGCGACGATCGACTTCTTCGGCGACGGCGTGCTGACCGTCGCGGGCGGGCTGCCGAAGCTGCTGGCCGGGCTCGACATGAGCAGCTTCGAGGAGCGCCGCGACGCGTTCGCCAGCCGAGGCTTCCCTGACGGCCTGGCCGACCGGGTGGCCGCGATGGTCCCCGCGTACTCGGCGTTCGACATCGTCGAGATCGCGTCGATGACCGGCTGCCTGGTCGAGGAGACGGCCGAGGTCTACTTCGACCTGGCCGACCGGCTCCAGATCACCAGGCTGCGCGACCGGATCACCGCCCTGCCACGGGACGACCGGTGGAACACGATGGCCAGGGGTGCCTTGCGAGACGACCTGTACAACGCGCACGCCGCGCTGGCCAGGGACGTGCTGACCGTCACCGAGGCGGGAACGCCCGAGCAGCGGCTAGCCGCCTGGGTGGCGCGGAACGAGCCGGTGGTGAGCCGGGCCGCGCAGACGCTGGTCGAGATCTGGGAGAGCGACTCGTTCAACGTGGCGACCCTGTCGGTCGCGGTCCGGGCGATCCGCACGCTCGTCGCGACCAGCACGCTGCCCGCCTGACCGGGCCCGAGCGGCCCGCGGGCGGGCGCGCGGAATCGGAGGCTGGGGCAGTTTCGCGTAGGCTTCCGCCATGGCAATCGACCATGCGAGCGAGCTAGCGGAGCTGTCGTCGAAGCTCGCCAGTATCGAGGCCGTCCTTAACCCGGACGGAATGCGGAAGGAGGCCGACGATCTGCGCGAGCGATCCGTCGATCTCCGGTTCTGGGAGGACCACGAGAACGCGCAGGCCGTGACGCGGCGGCTGTCCTACCTCGACGCCGAGCTCTCCAGGCTGGACGTCCTGCACAGCAGGCTGGTCGACGTGGCGGTGATGTTCGAGCTGGCGGATAGCGAGCATGACGAGCCGATGCTGCAGGAGGCGCTTCGCGAGCTCACCGCGGTCAAGGGCCAGATAGATCAACTAGAAATCCGCACGCTGCTGGCGGGCGAGTACGACTCGCGCGAGGCGCTGATCACCATCAACGCTCAGGCGGGGGGTGCCGACGCGGCCGACTGGGCCGAGGGGCTGCAGCGAATCTACCTGCGGTGGGCCGAGCGCCACGGTTACCCGACCGAGGTCTACGACACCTCCTACGCGGAAGAAGCCGGGATCAAGTCGACCACCTTCGCGGTCAGGGCCCCGTATGCCTACGGCACGCTCCGCGGCGAGCACGGCACGCACCGGATGGTCAGGATCTCCAAGTACGACAACCAGGGCCGCAGGCAGACCTCGTTCGCCGGGGTCGACGTGATCCCGGTGGTCCAGCAGGCCGACCACATCGACATTCCCGACGACGAGCTGCGGGTCGACGTATACCGGTCGAGCGGGCCGGGCGGCCAGGGCGTGAACACGACCGACTCCGCCGTGCGGATCACCCACCTGCCGACCGGGATCGTGGTCTCCTGCCAGAATGAGCGGAGCCAGATCCAGAACCGGGCCAGTGCGATGGCCGTGCTCCAGGCCAAGCTGCTCGAGCGCAAGCGCGAGGAGCAGGCGGCCAAGATGAACGAGCTGCGGGGGGATGGCGGCCGCAGCTGGGGGACCCAGATCCGCAACTACGTCCTGCACCCGTACCAGAACATCAAGGACCTGCGGACCGGCTATGAGACAGGGAATACCGCGGCCGTGATGGACGGCGAGATCGACGACTTCATCGAGGCCGAGATCCGCTGGATGCGCAAGCAGGGACTGTAAGGGGGCTTGCGGCCCTTCGGCTCGCGGAGGCGAGCGGGGGGAAATCTAGTGGGCGAGGTGCTGCACGGCGATGGCCACCGCCAGCGCAAGCAGCAGCAGCAAGACCACCTGCGGAATGCTGATGCCGTGGGTGTGGTGGTGCAGATCAGACTTGGCCGCGCGGCATACCGGGCAGCGGGCCTCTGCGACCGGGCCGGCGCACTGGGCGCAGATCAGGTGCTCGCAGCTCATGTGGGTCCCTCCTGGGACGTGCCGACTGCTCAGTTCGACAAGTTGGACGTTCCAGCCCAGTTTCCCCCCTAGACTGTCCCGTGATCAAACCGGGGCGCCGTAGCGACTCGGTACGTCTTCATTATCGAGCGTTGTGATGGGCCTGTGATTCACTTCGAAAGCGTCACCAAGACGTACCCGAATCAGAGCCGACCCGCCCTGGAGAGCGTCAACCTCGACGTGGAGAAGGGCGAGTTCGTCTTCCTGGTCGGGCCATCGGGGTCGGGCAAGTCGACTTTCCTCCGCCTGATCCTTCGCGAGGAGCGGCCGACCGACGGGCGAATCTACGTGGCTGGCCGGGACCTCGCCCGCCTCACCAACTGGAAGGTACCCCAGCTGCGGCGCAGAATTGGCTGCGTTTTCCAGGATTTCAGGCTGCTTCCCGGCAAGAACGTTTACCAGAACATCGCTTTCGCGCTCGAGGTCATTGGCAAGCCGCGCCGATTCATCCGCAAGGTGGTGCCCGAGGTCATCGATCTCGTCGGTCTCGAGGGCAAGGGCGACCGCATGCCCGACGAGCTGTCCGGCGGTGAGCAGCAGCGCGTGGCGATGGCCAGGGCGTTCGTCAACCGCCCGATGATCCTGCTGGCCGACGAGCCGACCGGGAACATCGACCCGGCGACCTCGATCGGGATCATGAAGGTCCTCGACCGGATCAACAGGACCGGTACCACGGTTGTGATGGCCACGCACGACGCCGCGATCGTGGACTCCATGCGTAAGCGCGTCATCGAGCTGGAGTACGGCAAGGTCGTGCGCGACCAGTCGCGCGGCGTCTACGGTCAGGCCTACTAGCGCCAGGCGTTCGGACGGGCCGGCATCAGCCGGCCGAGCGAGGACAACCAAGGGATCAGCTACATGCGTGCGCAGTTCGTTTTCGGCGAGGTGTGGATCGGCCTCAGGCGGAACCTCACCATGACGGTCGCGCTCATCGTGGTCGTCGCGATCAGCCTCTCGTTGCTCGGCACCGGCCTGCTCTTCGTCAAGCAGGTCAATCACACCAGGGCGCTGTGGCAGAGCAAGGTGCAGCTCTCGATCTACCTGTGCGACAACAACCCGCTCAGCCCGCAGTGCACGAAGAGCGGCCCGGCGACCGCCGCCCAGACAACCCAGATCGCCTCGACGCTGCGCAAGCTGCCTCAGGTCGTCGAGGTCACGCACCAGACCCAGGCTGCCAACCTGGCGCAGTTCAGGAAGGAATTCGCCTACGACCCGGTGTTCATCGACTCCGTGCAGCCCGGTGACATCCCCGCGTCGTTCCAGGTCAAGCTGAAGAACGCGCAGACGGACGCCGGCCCGGTGACCGCGGCCATCACCGGCATGCCGGGCGTGGACTCGGTGGGCAACGACTCGTCGATCCTGACGAACTTCTACAAGCTGCTCGACGGCGCGAGAAACGCGGTCATCGTGGTGGCGATCATCCTGATCATCGCGGCGATCCTGCTGGTCGCCAACACCATCAGGCTGTCGGCCTTCAACCGGCGCCGGGAGACGGCCATCATGCGGCTGGTCGGCGCGTCCAACTTCTACGTCCAGCTTCCGTTCCTGGTCGAGGGCATGATCGCCGGCCTGTTCGGCTGGCTGGTCGCCGTGGGGCTGCTGGCCGGCGCGAAGGCCGGGCTCGACGGGCTGCAGAACTACTTCCCCTTCCATGCCCAGCTGACGTTCGGTGACCTGGTCGAGGTCGTGCTCGTGACGATGGCGATCGGCCTGCTGCTGTGCGGCACGACCTCGTTCCTGACCCTCCGGCGATACCTGCGGGTCTGAGGGGTCAGACTTATACCGTGGCGGCGACGCAGGGTAAGAAGGCACAGTCAGGCAAAGCCCAGGCAGGAAAGGCACAGCAGGGCAGGAAGATCATCGCCAGCAATCGGCGGGCCCGGCACGACTACACGATCGAGGATGTGCTCGAAGCGGGCATCATGCTGACCGGCACCGAGGTCAAGTCGCTGCGCGCCGGGCGGGCTACGCTGACCGAGGGGTTTGCCCAGATCACCGACGGCGAGATCTGGCTGCACGGCGTGCATATTCCGGAGTACACCCAGGGCACCTGGACTAATCACGAGCCGCGCCGGATCCGCAAGCTGCTGCTGCATCGCAAGGAGATCGACCGGCTGGGCCGCGTGACGTCCGAGGGCGGGCTGACGCTCATTCCGCTGTCGCTGTACTTCCTGGACGGGAAGGCCAAGATCGAGCTGGCGCTGGCGCGGGGTCGGCGGACCTACGACAAGCGGCAGGAATTGGCCCGCCGGGATGCCACGCGGGAGGTCGAGCGTGCCATGCGGCGCCGAAGGTAGCACAATGGCGACTGATGGCCGGCATGGCTAGGCGGGGAGCTCACTCAGCCAGGCATCGGGCGGAAAGATCCGACCTGGATGCGGCGAGTTCTGACACGCAACCCGAGAATCTGCCCGGACTCGATGAGGAGAGCTTCGGCCCAGGACCTGACGGCGGGTTCAGCTTCGGGCAACGGCCAGATACCTGGCCCGGGCCCGGACGGGCCAGGGCGGACGGGTTTGCTGCGCCGCCAGCGGGCCAGGCCGAGTTCCCTTCGGCCATCATCGGTGACGGAGTCCCGGCCGAGCCCGCCAGCTCACGAACTGCGAGGCCGGCGAAACGCAGGCGACCAGCCCGGCCGCATCCGGCCGGCGGGCCGACGAAACGAAAGGGCCGATCACGCAGCTCGATGATCCGCCTCGGGTCGCTGCTGTGCGCGGCGGCCGTGGTGATCATCGCGGGCGTGACGGGCGTCGGCCAGTCTGATCCCTCGGTGGCCGCGAGTGTCAAGAACTTCCTGCTGGCGTGGGAGTCAGGCAACTACGCCGCCGCGGGAGCCCAGACCACCGGCCAGCCCGTCGTGGTGGCGCGTGCGCTGCGGAACGCGTACAGCCAGCTGGGTGCCGACGATCTCTCGCTCGCCATGGGCAGGATCAGCGTCAGCGGAAACACCGCCAGCGCCTACTTCCACGCATCGGTTGATCTGGGCCGTGGCGGGCGACCGTGGACGTACTCCGGCCACTTCCTGCTCCGCCGGCACGGCGCCGAGTGGCTCGTGGTCTGGGCGCCGTCGGTGATCGTGCCCGGTCTCGGCCCTAGTGACCGGCTGGCCGTCCTGACCACGGTTCCGGCACGTAAGCCGCTGCTCGACTCCGCCGGCCGGCCGCTGATCCTGCTGTCGCCCGCGGTCGAGGTCGGAGTCAGGCCAGGCCGGGTTGTCGACCCGGCCGCGACGGCCACGAAGCTGGCCAGGGTGATCGGGCTGGCGCGGTCAGAAGCCGATCAGATGGTCGGCCAGATCCTCGCGGCCCCGCCGAACACGTTCCTGGAGCTCGTCCAGCTGGCTCCGCGCAAGTTCGACCGGCTGAGCACGGCCCTGGGGAAAGTGCCGAACCTGACCCACAAGGTGGTGACCACGCGGCTGTTCCGAAGCGCCGTGCCCGCCGTTACCGGCCAGGTGGGAACCGAAGCGGCCAGGGAACTTGTCAAGGACGGCGACCCGTACCGCCCGGGGACCACGGTCGGACTGTCCGGCCTCGAGCAGGCGTACCAGGCGTCCCTGGCCGGAACGCCGACCACCAAGGTAGTCGTGCAGAACGCGGCGGGCCGCCAGGTCGCCGTGCTGAAAAGCTGGCCGGGCCACGCCGGAACCGCGGTGCGGACCACCATCAACGGCGGAGTCCAGCGGGCCGCGCAGCGCGCGCTGGCGGGGCTTGGCCTGTCGGGCGCGGTCGTCGCCGTCCGGGCCAGCACCGGCCAGATACTGGGTGTCGCCGAGCACCAGGCCGCCGGAATGCCCGCGGTCGACCCGCTCGGCGGCCGTTATCAGCCCGGCCAGGCGTTCACCATCGTGCCGGCGGCGGCGCTGCTGGCCAAGTATCCGACCCTCGGCCCCGACACGCCCATCCCGTGCTTCCGAGTACGCGCCCTGGTGGGCGGACAGACATTCGTCAACGTTCCTGCCGTGCCGAAGCTCGGCAATCCGACGTTCAGTGACGTCTTCGCGCATGCGTGCACCACGGCCTTCGCTCAGGTGTCGCTGCGGCTCGATCCGACGGACTTCTACGGGGCCGCTGAGCAGTTCGGCATCGGCGCCCAATGGCGTCTGCCGCTGCGCCCGGCCGCGTTCGTCGGCAGCATCCGCAAGCCTAGCGACCAGGGCGAGCAGGCCGCCGACGCGATCGGGACGGGCACGGTCCTGGTCAGCCCGCTGGACATGGCGCTTGCCGCGGGAGTAGTCGAATCGGGTTCCTGGCATCAGCCAGCGGTCGTCACCGGCCCGTCAGGACCGACACTCACGTCGCGAGTTAAGTTGAAGGGGCTGGAAAGTCATGTCGTCAGCCGGCTGAAGGAGCTGATGGCCGATACGGTCAGGTCGGGCGTGGCCCGGGCCGCCCGGCTGGCCGGCCCCCCGCTGTACGGGCAGGTCGGCACGGCTCCGCTGGCCGGGCATCGCGGCGTCCGGGCCATCTGGTTCGTCGGGTTCCGCGGTGATGTGGCGTTCGCGGTCGTGGCGTTCGCCCGGTCGTCGGCGTTCGACCCGGCAGTGCAGATCGCACGCCTGTTCGCCGAGCGGCTGCCCGCGGGCTCCTAAGTCTGGATCCGCGCCGCTGGCACCTGGGCAACCTCGGGCCGGGCGAGCCCTAACTAAGGGAACGCGGATTCCCTTACCTCAGAAGTACTTACGAGATCGTTACAGAAATTCGTCACAGGGAGCAACCAACCCGCAACGCACCGGCGTCTTACATAATGAGGCTGGTCTGCCGCTTGGGGGGTTGCGGCCCAGCCGTCGTGATGAGAACCGGGCCTCATCTCGGGGGAGGCCCGGGCCATTGGGACCGGCCCCGACCCTGCCGGTCAAACCCCTGCGGGCGCGTCTTCGGCCACCGCCAGCGCCCGCAGGGGTTTCTCATCCCCGCAGCCGCGCAGGCCAAAACTGGCATCCGGCCAGGCCCAGACAGATAGCCCGATGGACGACGCGATCCGTGTCCTGTCCGTCGGGCCTCGTGCTGTCTGGCTGAGGGCGGCGCGGGCTGGCCCTCGTGCGGTCTGGGCCGCGGGAATGCTGGCGGGCGGGCGACGGTTGTGATGTGCGCTGGTGGAGAGCTAGCCGGGCTGATCTTGATGACGGCCGGCCAGGGAGTATCATCAGGGAAAACTGCATAGGGGGTGACTGGCTTCGACTTCGGTAGTTGATCCAGGGGAAGCGGGCCGAGGGTTGCGGTGATGACCTCGGAAATCCTGTTGCCGCAAACGATAAGTGCCAACACATCGCGCACTAGTCTCGCCCTCGCTGCCTAAGCGAGCGCACCGAGACCGTCAGTCCGGGAGTTCCTCCGACCCGGTGCCTGGCGTCAGCTAGGAGGATCTACCGCTTAGCCCGGTCGCGGGACTAAGCGGGACATCTAACAGCGACTGAGCCTGTCGGCGGCTTGCCTGCATGACCGCCGGGGCTGAGAAAAGCAGAGCAGGCTGCGCCCGGAGAAGCCCTGGTGATGTACTGAAGGACGCGGGTTCGATTCCCGCCACCTCCACCCATACCGCTACGAAACGGTCAGACGGCCCCTGCGGGGGCCGTTTTTCTTGTGCCGGGGCCCTGCGGGCGGTGGGTTCAGCCGGGACAGTCCGACTTACCCGGACTTTGCGCCAAAATCTCGCCGAGTTTCATGCTTTTTGCGAAATTCGGCTGACGCAAAGTCGGGGTAAGTGCCCCTGGGGGCTGAGGCGCGAGGGCCAGCGCGCGCGATGGATCGGTTGAAGGGGCGGCAAATCGGGTAAAATGGAAAATTGAGTCCGCGTTTGTTCCGTCGATCGGGCAGGATGGTCGATCGTGCTCCTGACGATCACGACGACCGGGCTGCCCGCGGCGGATTCGGCCTCGGCCGACCCGGTAAATGTCGGCCCGGCCAGCGCTAGCGTGGCTAGCGCCAATGCCGGTCCGGCCAGTGCCGGTCCGGTCGACGTTAGCCCGGCTACGGACCTGGGGTTCCTGCTGCACAAGAACCCCAGCCGGGTTCAGTCGTTCGATCTGTCGGTCGGGACAGCGCACGTCTGCTACCCCGAAGCGACTTCGGAGCGGTGCACCGCGGCCCTGCTGCTCGAGGTCGACCCGGTCGGCCTGGTGCGCGGGCGCCGCGGGCCGGACGGCGGGGAAGGCTTCAGCCTCGGCCAGTACGTGAACGACCGGCCGTACGCAGCCTCGA
>JADGPC010000029.1 GCA_017882645.1 Streptosporangiales bacterium
GCGCTGGAAGTCTGGCGTCAGCGTGGAGGTGACGGTCACCTGGCCGTGGGAGTCGACGAGCAGCATGGTCGGGCCGCGGTGCCCGTAATCGCGGCCGAACGCGTTGTCCGCGTCGATCGCGACCACAGCCGTACCGCTAGCCCGGCCCGTGGCCAGGCTCTTCAGGTCGGTCAGGCTGGCCTTCCTGCCGACCAGATAGACGGTGATGCCCGCTGCCATCGCCCGCGTAAGCAGCTGACCGACCACGCGCGCACAGCCGCAGTTGGCCGGGACGACCGCCAGGGCCGCGACGGTGAGCCCGCGCAGCCGGACTGGCTTGCCCTGCACGCTGATCGTCTTGTCAGGAAGCAGGAGATTCGTCGTCCGGCTACGCCCGCGCGATGGCGTCGCGGCCGCGGACGGGGAGCCCGGCGACTGGCTGGACTGCCGGGCCGGGTCGGCGGCGCGCCCGGCGTGCCTGGCTCCGGGAGTCGGCTTCGCCTGCCCGGTGAAGCCAGAGAATCTCGGGTTGGCGCTGAACATGGTGAGCACCATGCCGGCGATCATGGCCAGGACCAGGCAGCCGGCGATCAGCGGCACGACCATCCC
The DNA here is from genome assembly GCA_017882645.1 of Streptosporangiales bacterium. Classification (GTDB taxonomy): domain Bacteria; phylum Actinomycetota; class Actinomycetes; order Streptosporangiales; family Streptosporangiaceae; genus Chersky-822. The sequence goes on from JADGPC010000029.1 coordinate 589, forward strand.
GCTGCTGCGCAACGGCGCCCGCCAGCGGTCACTGCGCTGATGTCGCCGCAGCGCGCGCAGCTCGCGATGGTAAGCCTGCACGTCGCGGTAGAGCTCGCGAGCATCGTCGGGAATCTCGACGTCTACCCGCGGCAGGCCGTAATCGTCGTGTGCCGGTTCACCGCCGTGGTTCACGCGTCTCTCTCCGGAAATCGCTCAGGCTCCTGTCTTCAGTATGAGCCTGGTCGCCCGAAGACGTAACCGTGGATGCCAGTTGTCCTCGTGACCGAAGCTCCCGCAGGCTCGGTGGCTGTGGCTGGTGGGGCCACGCGGTAAACTGGACCCCATCGCATGGCGGACATGCGCGGTGCCTGTCCCGGGGCCGCCCAGGCCTGAAGCCTCCGGATCGCCGGGGCAAGGGTCGGTCTTCTGATGGCGCCGTCAGTCATTCACAGTATGCAAAAGCGCCCTTGACCTGCATCTTTGTCACCAAGCATGGCTATTCACTGTTGGTCGCCGTGGTAAGATAGGTGCAGCGGAAGGGGTACGTGCCACATGACTTTCAAGGTCGGCGACACCGTCGTCTACCCCCACCATGGGGCTGCTCGGATCGAAGAAATAGAGATCCGTTCGATCAAGGGCGAGGATAGGTCGTATCTCGTACTCAAGGTCGACAAGGGTGACCTGACGGTGCGGGTTCCAGCAGACAACGCGGAACTTGTCGGTGTACGGGATGTTGTCGGGCAGGAGGGCCTCGAGCGTGTCTTCGAGGTTCTGCGCGCCCCCTATACCGAGGAGCCGACCAACTGGTCCCGCCGGTACAAGGCCAATCTCGAGAAGCTGGCATCGGGTGACGTGAACAAGGTCGCTGAGGTTGTTCGAGACCTCTGGCGCCGCGATCGTGAGCGCGGTCTGTCAGCCGGCGAGAAGCGGATGCTCGCCAAGGCCAGGCAGATCCTCGTCAGCGAGCTCGCGCTCGCCGAGAAGACTAACGAGGACAAGGCCGAGACGCTGCTCGACGAGATCCTCGCAACCTGACGCCCGGCGTCGGCCCGGATGGACGGTCAGATGCCGCAGGTTGGCATCGGAGTCGATGTTCACCCGTTCGGTGACGGGCGGGAACTGTACCTGGCCGGGCTGCACTGGCCAGGTGAGCAGGGTCTCGCGGGTCATTCCGATGGCGATGTCGCCGCACACGCGATGTGCGATGCGCTGCTGTCAGCGGCCCGGCTCGGCGACCTCGGCAGCCAGTTCGGCACGCGTCAGCCGCAGTGGGCCGGGGCGGCCGGCACGGCGCTGCTCGGGCGCACCCGGGAGCTGCTCAACGAGGCCGGCTACGTCATCGGCAATGTCGCCGTGCAGATCATCGGCAACAGGCCCCGACTGGCCAGGCGGCGCGACGAAGCTCAGGCAGTTCTGTCTTCCGCGCTCAACGGCGCGGCCGTGAGCATCTCGGCCACGACGACGGACGGCCTGGGCCTGACTGGCCGGGGCGAGGGTCTCGCGGCCATCGCCACCGCGCTCGTCCTGCCCGCTGGCGGCCCGGCCCGTCCCCGGGCGGGGTAAAGCGAGCCTCAGTCCTCGGGCGGGGTAGGCGAGCTGCGCGGGCGATTGAGGGCCGGCGGTGCGCCGGGTTCCGCCTCCTCGTCGTCGTTGACCGGTGCGGCGTTCAGGCTGTTCGCCGTGACGGGCGCGTCGGCCGGTGCGATGCCGGCAGCCGTTCCTGGTTCCGCCGCGGCGTGATCGTGTACCGCCGCAGCCGGGTGATGCTCAGTCGCCGTCAGGTCGGCAGGGTCCTGGCTCGGCGGGAGGGTGCTCGCGTCCGGCTCGTCTGCTGTGGCGTCGTCCTGAGGGCTTTCGCTTGCCGCAGCGGCGTTCTCTGGCGGTGGGTTCTCGGCGGTCGTGGCGGTGCTCGCCGGCCCCTCCGCGAACAAGCGCGGGTTCGTCTGCTGCGCGCTGCCGGAGGCGCCGAGCGGTGTGCCTGGGGCTGCTACCTGGGCCTGGCCAGCGCTCGTGTCGCCGCCTCCAGCAGGCTCGCTCGCCCGGGTGGCCCCGTCTCTGGGAGCCTCACCTGCCCGGGTGGCCCCGTCTCCGGGAGCCTCGCCTGCCCGGGTGGCCTCGGCGGCTCCGGCCGCCGCTCCGGCCCCGACCCCGGCTGCGCCGGACCCGGCCGCGCCGGACCCGGCCGCGCCGGACCCGGCAGGTGCCTCGGCGGCTGGCCGCGGCCCGACCGGCGGCATGAACGGCGCGTGCCGCGCCTCGGCCGGACTCGCCTGCGCCTGCTGACCAGCCGGCTGCCGGGGAACCCTGGCCTTGAGCTGGAGGTCGGCCTGGCGCACGGCAGCGTGCTCCGGCTGGGCCGCCTGAACGGGCGGCGCTTCGAGCGGGGCCACCTCGACGGGCGGCGCCTGAGCGGGCGGTACTTCGGCAGGGGCCACCGGAGCCGGGGCTACCGGAGCCGGGGCTACCTGGGCCGGGGCCACCGGAGCCGGGGCTGCCTGGACCGGAGTCGTCGGGTGCGGCGCGGTCGGCGTTTCCGGCGAGCCTGCCGTGCGCGTCAGCGCGGGGCGGACGCCCGGCCCTGGCGTCGCTGGCGTCCTGGTGAAGCCGGGAACGATGGCCGCCGGGCCGGCGGCACGTTCCGGCGGCGCGGTCTCGCTGCCGATCACCACGAGCTCGCCGGGTTCCGCGTCCTGACCTGCCTGGCGCTCGGGCTCGGCCGGCTGCTGGCCGAGCCGCCTGATCCTGGCGTAGCGCAGCAGCGCGAGCAGCAGGCCGAAGCCGATCAGGACCAGCGCCCACGGGATGACCGCGGCGAGGATCCCGGCCAGCCGGTGGGGCACCTTGACGGCGGCGGCACGCACCGCTCCGCCGCCCGCGAGAGCGCCGAGCAGCACGAGCAGGCACAGCCAGCTGTACACCCGGCTGACCAGCCCAGCGCCGCGGAGTGCGAGCACGGAGCAGCCGGCCAGCACGAGCAGGGCATCGAAGATCAGCGGGTAAAGCCTGGCCAGCCGCGGCGAGACGCTGGCCGCGGTCGCAAGGTGGTGAATGCTGGAGTAGGACAGCACGCAGGCGGCCGCGGTGATGGCGGCCAGGCCGATCGCGACGGCGATCAGGGCCAGGACTCGCAGCACGCGCCCCGCGTCCCGGCCCGGCCGGGCCTGAGGCATTCGGTCAGCGAATCCGGGCTGCATGGTCATGACCTCTTTCCTGGACCGCGGCTCGGCCTTGGCGGGCCTCGCTCTTCCTCGCCACGCGCCATTCCCTCCTGCTCGGATGCCTCGGACCGGCCAAAGCTACCGCGGGCCTATAGTCGGGGAAGATAGACGAGAACTGGCCGCAGACCTAATCTGAGCGGCGGCCAGCACGGGTTCGGTGTCAAGAACCCGGCGAGAGGAGACTAACCCGCGACGGGCAAGCGGGCCAGCGACCTGGGGCTTCATGCCCGTCCCGGCGATCATGGCGTCAAGGGAGACGAAATGCCGTACTACCGGGTGACAGGAGAGATTCCGAGGAAGCGCCACACCCGGTTCCAGCAGCCGGGCGGCGGGCTGTACGCCGAGGAACTCATGGGCGAAGAGGGCTTCTCGTCGGACTCCTCGCTGCTGTATCACGTCCATCCGCCGACGGCGATCGTCAAGAGCGAGGCCATTACCGCCGACGCCGAGCAGGCCACGCTGGCGGCCAATCATCCGCTGCTGCCCAGGCATTACCGGACGCAGGACCTGGCGCGCAGCGGCGACCTGGTCCTTGCCCGGCAGGTGCTGATGGGCAACGACGACGTCCGGATCTCGTACGTCACCGTGGACGCCCCGTCTGACCTGTACCGGAACTCCACTGGCGACGAGGCCATTTACGTCCACTCGGGATCGATCAGATTCGAGTCGGTCTACGGGATGATCGGGGCCGCGGCCGGCGACTACGTGGTGGTGCCGCGCGGGACGATCCACCGCTGGATCCCGGCCGGGACGTCTGGTCAGGACGCGCCAGCCGAACCTGTCTCGGCCCTCGTCATCGAGGCACGCGGGCACATCAGGCCGCCCAGGCGCTACCTGTCCCAGACCGGCCAGTTCCTCGAGCACGCTCCGTACTGCGAGCGCGACCTGCGGCCGGTGGCCGGCCCGCTGCTGGCCGAAGGCGAGGATGTGCCGGTGGTGGTCCGCACGCGGGGCGGGCTCAGCAGGCTCACCTACGCGTATCACCCCTTCGACGTGGTCGGCTGGGATGGCTGCCTGTATCCGTATGCCTTCAACATCGCCGATTTCGAGCCGATCGTAAAGCGCACGCACGCGCCGCCGCCTGTCCACCAGACGTTCGAGGGGCCGAACTTCGTCATCTGCTCTTTCTGCCCGCGTCCGCTGGACTTCGATCCGTTGTCGGTGCCGATTCCCTACAACCATCACAACGTCGACTCCGACGAGATGATGTTCTACGTCGGCGGCGACTACTCGGCGCGCCAGGGCTCCGGTGTCGGGATCGGCTCGATCACCCTGCACCCGTCCGGCTTCACGCACGGGCCGGTACCCGGCGCGGTGGAGGCGGTGGTCCGCGGCGTGGAGGCCGGGCGCACCACGACCGACGAGACCGCGGTGATGATCGACACGTTCCGCCCGCTGCTGCTGTCGGACCAGGCCGCCGTCGCCGAGGATCCGGAGTACCCCTGGAGCTGGGCCCGCGCGGCCCGCGGGTGACCGGGGCCATGATTGCTTCCATGAGCGAGCCTGCAGAGCGAGTAACCCTGCCCGAGCGGGCGAGGGAGCTGTTCGACGGTCCGAACCATGTCGCCGTGGCGACCATCGATCCTGGCGGCCGGCCGCAGTCGAGCCTGGTCTGGGCCAGGACCGACGGCGACGACGTGCTGTTCTCCACGATCAAGGGCCGGCGCAAGTACGCCAACCTGACCAGGGATCCCCGGGTCAGCGCGCTGGTGTACGACGGCGCCGATCCGTACATCTACGCCGAGGTGAGGGGTTCCGCGACGATCACCGATGATCCGGACGCGGAGCTGATCAACGAGCTCGCGCTGAAGTACACCGGCCAGCCGTTCGGGCACCGGCCCGGCGAGCAGCGGGTCATCGTGCGGATCACGCCCGAGAAGGTCGTCCTGTACCTGGACTAGAGCGGACGAGAGCCGGCTGCCGATCCCGTAGCCTTGAGCGATGACGCTCCGCCTGTACGACACCGCGACGCGCTCGGTGCGCGACTTCCTTCCTGCCACGCCAGGCAAGGCCGGCCTGTACCTGTGCGGAGCGACGGTGCAGGCTTCGCCGCACATCGGGCACATTCGCTCCGGCGTCAGCTTCGACATCCTCGTCCGCTGGCTCAAGGTAACCGGCCTCGACGTGACGTTCTGCCGGAACGTCACCGACATCGACGACAAGATCCTGCGCACGGCCAGTGCCGAGGGCAGCCAGTGGTGGGCGGTCGCGGAGCGCAACCAGCGCGCGTTCAGCCGCGCCTACGACGTGCTCGGCTGCCTGCCGCCCGATGTCGAGCCCCGGGCCACCGGCCACGTCACCGAGATGATCACGCTGATGCGGCGCCTGATCGACTCCGGCCATGCGTACGCGGCCGGCGGCGACGTGTACTTCGACGTCTCCTCCTGGGCCGGGTACGGCGCGCTGTCCGGCCAGCGGCCCGAGCACATGCGCGCGGCCGGCGATACCGACGGCGAGGGCGCCAAGCGTGACCCGCGCGACTTCGCCCTGTGGAAGGGGCACAAGCCGGGCGAGCCCTGGTGGGAGACTCCGTGGGGCCCTGGTCGCCCGGGCTGGCATCTGGAGTGCTCGGCGATGGCCGCCAAGTACCTCGGTGACACTTTCGATATCCACGGCGGCGGCCTGGACCTGGTGTTCCCGCATCACGAGAACGAGCTTGCGCAGTCCAGGGCGGCTGGTGCCGGGTTCGCCCGGTACTGGCTGCACAACGGCCTGGTCAGGCTGGGCGGGGAAAAGATGAGCAAGTCGCTCGGCAACTCGCTGCTCGTCGATGCGATGGTGACCCGGGTGCGCCCGGCTGAGCTGCGCTACTACCTCGGTCAGGCGCACTACCGGTCCGATCTCGACTATTCGGCGGAAGCGCTGGCCGAGGCGGCTGCCGCTTACCGGCGGATCGAGGGCTTCGTCACCCGGGCGGCCGAGCCGGGCGGTGCGCCGCCCAGCCTGCCGCCAACCAGCCTTCCGCCGGCCAGCATCCTGCCGGCCGCGTTCGCCGCGGCCCTCGATGACGATCTCGCCGTTCCGCAGGCGCTGGCCGTGGTGCACGAGACCGTCACCGACGGCAACACCGCTCTGGCGGCCGGCGACCAGGCAGGGGCGGCAAAGCAAGCCGAGTCGGTCCGGGCCATGCTGGCCGTGCTCGGCCTCGACCCGTTCGCCGCCCCGTGGTCAGCCACCGCCGACGCCGGGCTGCGCGATGTGGTGGATGCCCTGGTCAGCGTCGCATTGGGGCAGCGGCAGGCCGCGCGTGCACGGAGAGACTATCCAGCCGCTGACGTCATCAGGGACCAGCTGCAGGCGGCTGGCATCCTGGTCGAGGATACGGCCGCCGGGCCGCGATGGGAGCTGGCGCGATGAGCGGCGAGGGCCGGGGCAAGGGCCGGGGAGCGGGCAAGCCGACGGGCGGCAGCCGGGCCAAATCCGGCAAGCCGCGTCCGGGTACGGGCGGATACGGCCGGCGCAAGCTGGAGGGCAAGGGGCCGACCCCGGCCGCCGAGGCCCGGCCCGGCCATCCGGCCCAGCGAAGGGCATCGGCCGCGACCGCCGCGGCGGCGCGCGGCAAGGCAGGCGCCCGGGGGGAGGACGCCCGCGGAGCCGACGCCCGCGGAGCCGGCACCCGCGGAACCGGCACCCGCGGAACCGACCGCGGAACTGGCGCCCGCGGAACCGAGGCCCGGGGCGCGCGCGGCCCGGCGAGACCGGCGGCCGATCGCGGATCCCGCGGCGCGGGCCGGTTCCCCAGCCAGACCAGGGGGGCGGGCAGCGCGGCCGAGATAGTGGCGGGCCGCAACGCCGTGCTCGAGTCGCTGCGAGCCAGGGTGCCCGCACTTGCCCTGCACGTCGGACCCCGGCTGGACGCCGACGACCGGATCAACGAGGCGGTCAAGCTGGCCGCCGACATCGGCATCCCGGTCGTCGAGGCCGGACGCTCTGAGCTCGACCGGCTCACCGGCGGTGCCGTCCACCAGGGCCTCGCGCTGCGGATCAGGCCGTATGCCTACGCGCACCCCGACGATCTGCTGCCCGGGGGATCAGCCAGCACGGTACTGGCCAGCACGGGGCGGGCCGAGCCGCTCATCGTCGCCCTGGACGGCATCACCGACCCGAGGAACCTGGGTGCCGTGGCGCGATCGGTGGCCGCGTTCGGCGGCGACGGCGTGCTGGTCCCGGTACGCCGGTCGGCCGGGGTCACCGCGGGCGCGTGGAAGGCATCCGCGGGCGCGCTCGCCAGGGTGCCGGTCGCTCAGGCGCCGAACCTGAGCCGGACCCTGGCCGGTTACGCCGACGCCGGCCTGTTCGTGGTCGGCCTCGACGCCGACGCCGACGCCGATATCGGCGCGCTTACGCTGGCCGACGGACCGCTCGTCCTGGTCATCGGCTCAGAAGGCAAGGGGCTGTCCAGGCTGGTCGCGCAGCAGTGCGACGCTGTCGTGAAGATCCCGATCTCCGGTGCCGAGTCGCTCAACGCCGGCGTCGCTGCCGGGATCGCCCTGTACGCGGTGAGCAGGCTGCGGACCGAGGGGACCAGCCAGCGGGGCTAGCTGAGCCGCAGCCGAGATCCGGCTCATCGGCACCGCCGCGATGGCAGGCTGGTATTCGCTCGAGGCCAGCTCGGGCAGCGCGCTGATGGCCCCGGCGATCACCGGATCGGCCTGGCCAGCCAGGTCATGGTCCTTACCCTCGTAGTCGAACAGCGACAGTACGTAACGCATCGCCTCAAGCCTGGCCCGCTTCTTGTCGTTGCTCTTGATCACCGTCCACGGCGCCTCTGGCACGTCGGTGTGGCGGAACATGGCCTCCTTGGCCCGGGTGTACTCGTGCCACCTGTCCAGCGAGGCAAGGTCGATCGGGCTGAGCTTCCAGCGCTTGACCGGGTCGTCCTGGCGGCTGACGAAGCGGCGCAGCTGCTCGGCCCTGGTGACGGAGAACCACAGCTTGATCACTGAGATGCCGTCGGCGACGAGCCCGCGCTCGAACTCGGGGGCGTCACGCAGGAACGTGGCGTACTCGTCGGGCTGGCAGAAACCCATGACCTGCTCGACCCCGGCCCGGTTGTACCAGGACCGGTCGAACATCACGATCTCGCCCGAGGTCGGCAAGTGGGGCAGGTACCTGCGCAGGTAGGTGTCCCCCTGCTCGTGCGCGGCCGGCTTGTCGAGCGCGACCACCCTGGCGCCGCGCGGGTTCAGGTTCTCGGTGAAGCGCCGGATCGTCCCGCCCTTGCCCGCCGCATCCCGGCCCTCGAAGATGATCAGGACCCGGCTGCCGGAGGACTTGACCGAGCGCTGCAGCTTCAGCAGCTCGATCTGGAGTTCCCGCTTCGCCGCCTCGTAGGCCTTCCTGGGCAGGCGGTCGGGGTAGGGGTAGTTCTCCCGCCACGGCTGAATGCGCTCCCCGTCCGCGCCGATCAGTACCGTCCGGCCGTCCTTCCGCCGCGCGACACGAAGGCCTAGTTCGGCCGCAAGCCTGTCGAGCAGCGGCCAGATCGTGTCCGCGTCTGGCAGCTGGCCTGCGAGTACGGCAGTCACGGCCCTCCCGTCGGGGATCGCATCCGTTCCGGCTGCTCCGCCTCATGCCCGGCAACTAGTCAAGCGACGCCGTCCGGCGGGCAACGTCATGCCAGCCGCCCGGATCAGACGCCTGGTTCTGGTGCTGCCGGTCAGAAGAACGAAGTGGAACGTGAAGTTGAACAGCGGACGAATAAATACCCAAGCGAATCGGCGACACACCTGGCCATCGGCGCGTCGCCGTCGAGCAGAGCCTGATCGTGCGAGCCGGTCAAGCCGGTAACTGAAAATACCGTAACGAGACAACCTCAAGCTGGCGATAAGCGTCCAGAAGCTGTAATAGTTGCCCTACCCGGCGACGGGGGACGACTGGGTCGCAGCGGGCTCGGGCGAGCGGGCAAGACGGACGAGCGTGCCCGGGCACGCACCGACGGGAGCACATGGGGATGACGGGCGGAGCACGGCGATGGCTGGCCGGCCTGGGGGCGGCTGCGGCCACGGCGGCAGCGGTCATGGCCCAGGTACCGACCGCGAGCGCGGCGCCGGTGAGCAGATCCGCAGACGCGGCACCGGCCGGCCAGGTGCTGAGATTCGGCATGCACGGGCCGGCTGTGAAGGCGCTGCAGCAGCGGCTGCAGGCGCTGCACTACTTCGCAGGCAAGATCGACGGGCAGTTCGGCTGGGACACGCTCGAAGGCGTCTGGGCCTTCAAGGAAGTCCAGTCCGGCAAGATCGAGCCGCGCAACGCCAGCATCGTCGGCGCGACGATGCAGCGCCAGCTGGTGAACCCGAAGCTGCCCAGGGTGCTGCACCCCAGTGGCGGCCGGTATCTGCGGATCGAGATCAACAAGAAGATCGAGGTCCTCGTCCTCTACAACCACAGCAAGGTCCAGCTGATCACGCACGTGTCGACCGGCGGCGGCTACTACTACTGCTCCAACGGAAGCTGCAGCTACGCGGTGACGCCCGACGGGCAGTACAGGGCCCTGTCCTTCGTCCAGGGCAACGTCACCGTCCCCCTCGGGCAGATGTACAA